>JBOGOY010000516.1:0-4021 GCA_050748185.1 Pyrinomonadaceae bacterium | reverse complement strand
CGGCAACACACATCATACAACGGCCGACGTGATGAAATCAGCCCCGGCAGAGTTGGTCCAAGACGTTCAGAGTTGACGAGCCGCGAAGGTACACGACGCCGAGTGAATCAAACTCCCAAACCAGCCTTCATCCGCCGCACGCCCTCCGTGAGCTTTTCCTCGTCGGCGCAGAACGAGACGCGCAGGTAGTTCTCGCACTCTTTGCCGAACGCCGCGCCGGGCACGGTGATGACGCCGGCTTCGAGCAGTCGTTCGGCGACCGCGAGCGAGTGGCCGTGCCGACTCACCTCGACCATCGTGTAAAAGGCTCCGTCGGGCGTGACGACGCGCAGGCCCAACTCATCGGAGAGCAGGTTCAACAAAAAGTCTCGGCGCGCGCGGAAGATGTCTCGAATCTCGCCGCGCGCCTCCTCAGCCTCTGCCGTCCACGCCGCTTCCGCCGCGGCTTTCTGCGAGACGGTCGAGGCGCAGGTCGTGACGTAGCCGTGCAGGACGAGCGCGCTCTTAACGACCTCGGGCGCGCCGCACAGCCACCCCAGCCGCCAGCCGGTCATGCTCAACGACTTTGACAGCCCGCTGATGATGAGGGTGCGCCCCGGCGCGGAGAACTCTGAGATCGACGCCGGGCGTTCGCCGGCATAATAAAGCTCGCGGTAAATCTCGTCGCTGACAACGTAGGCATTGGTCCCCTTGAGCGCGTCGGCCATCTGCGCGAGTTCTTCGGCCGTGAAGGCGCGACCCGTCGGGTTCGAGGGGCTGATCACCACGACGACCCGCGTGCGCGGCGTGAGCGCGCGGCGGAACTCTGTGGGGTCGAAGCCGAAACCGCTGGCGGCGGGCAGCCGGTAGTAGCGCGCACGGCCGCCGGCCATCTGGACGATCGTCGGGTAAGCGACGAAGCCGGGATCGGGCAGCAACACCTCGTCGCCCTCGTCCACCAGCGTCAGCAGCGCGAGGTAGAGCGCCTCCTGCGAGCCGGCGGTGACGATCACGTCTTCGGGCGTGAGGTTCATCCGCGGGTGGTCTCTCGCGACGAGCGCGCGCAAAGCGGGCAGTCCGGCGTGCGACGTATAGCCGTTCTGCTCTTCGGTGACGACACGGGCGGCGGCGCGGCGGACGACGCCGGGCGTCGGCAGGTCTGGCTCGCCGAGGCCGAGGTTGATGCTGCCCGGCCGGGCGCGGTCGAACACCTGCCGGATCATGCTCTTGCGGATGCCGCGCAATCGCGCGGCGGGTTGGAACTCTGGTGTGTTGTCAGCGTCCAAACTCAAATCATGCGCCTCCTGTCGAGGAATGATTGCAATGATGAAGTCCGTCGTTTCGCGGCTGTGCCGCCTGATGTGCGGCAAGGCTGAGCCTCGCCGTAACGCCGCATAATGATTCGAGGCTGCGCCTCGATTCGGGGCATAGCCCCTGATGTGAAAAAGCGCATTTCCGGAAGGGCACAGCCCTTCCACACATCTGACGGCCGCAGCCGCAATACGCTTCCAAACTTTTCAAAAGCTACCTAGTCTATAAATAATTGGTCGCGCTGAGATGGGCAGTGAACAGCCATGTACCGGCGGCGTTAGCGCCAGTAGTCGTTTGACACCCATCGCTTTCAGTGCCTGAACCGATCAAAATCGATTCGGTACTTTTTGATCTTATAGCCGACGATGCGCTCGGTGGTGTCGAGGAGTTTGGCGGCCTTGGCGCGGTTGCCGCGCGTGGTCTTGAGCGCGTCCTGAATGAGGTCACGCTCGTAGGCCTCGATTGCCGAGGCGAGCGAGAGCGTGGTGACGGTGCCCGAGCCTTCGGCGGTCTGGAGCGTCGGCGGCAGGTGATGGCCGTGGATCACGTTCGTGTCGCAGACGAGTACGGCACGCTCCATACTGTTCTCCAGTTCGCGGACGTTGCCCGGCCAGTGGTAGCTCGTCAACATATCTATGGCCGGCGTCGAGATGCGCTTGATGCGCTTGCCGTGCTCGCGCCCGTACTTCTCCAGAAAACTGTCGGCCAGTTGCATGATGTCTGGCTTGCGCTCGCGCAAAGGCGGCAGAAAGATCGTGAAGACGTTAAGGCGGTAATACAGGTCTTCGCGGAACTGACCGTCGGCGATGGCCTTTTCGAGATCGCGATTGGTCGCGGCGATGAGGCGGACGTTGACCTTCACCGTCTCGGTGCCGCCGAGCCGCTCGAACTCGCGCTCCTGCAACACGCGCAAGAGCTTCACCTGCGTCGAGAGGTTGAGGTCGCCCACTTCGTCGAGGAAGAGCGTGCCGCCGTCGGCCAGTTCGAACCGCCCCTTCTTCCTACTTTGCGCGCCGGTGAATGCGCCGCGCTCGTAGCCGAACAATTCCGACTCGATCAGCGTCTCGGGCAGCGCGGCGCAACTCACTTTGATGAAAGGCTTGTTGGCGCGTAAGGAGTTGTAGTGGAGCGCGTGGGCGATCATCTCCTTGCCGGTGCCCGACTCGCCGCGCAAGAGCACGGTCGTATTGGTGCGCGCGACCTGCGTCACTTGCTCGTAAACCAGCCGCATCGGGTTCGAGTTGCCGATGATGTGGCTGAAGTCGTAGCGCTCGCGCAGTTCCTGTCTGAGGTGCGTATTCTCGTCGAGCAGGCGCTGTTTGTCGGCCTCGACGAAGCGCTCGACCCGGAGCGCCTGCGCGATCATCGAGGCGACGATCGAAAGAAACTTCGTCTCGCGCTCGAAGTCGCGGTCGGCCTTGTAAGGCAGATACCCGCCGAGGACGCCGACCGTTTTGCGGTGCAGCGCGAGCGGCACGCAGACGAAACTCAACTCCTGCGCCCGCCCCGGCTTCTCATGTTTGTGGAAGCGCCCGACGAGCAGCGGTTCGCGGCTCGCCTGCGGCACCACGATCTGCTTGCCGCTCTTGGCCGCGCGTCCGACGATGCCCTCGCCGACGCGGTACGTCACCTGCCGAGCTGCGTCCGACTTGAAGCCGTGACAGGCTTCGGTGCGTAGCGTCGTGGCGTCAGAGTCGAGCAGCATGACGAAGCTGCGCGCGAGGTGGTGTTGATCGCCGAGCGCGGCGAGGGCGCGGGCGAGCGCCGTTTTGAGGTTGGGCGCGTCAGCCATCGTGCGTCCGATGTCGAGCAGCGTGGTCAGGCGTCGTCCCTCGAATTGATCCGTGACGCCCGCCCCATGTTGTGGACGCAACTCGCTGGCGTTGATAGTCGTTCCGACAGTGTTCATTGGGGAAGGTGTATTTAACGCCGCGTGAAATCTTCAGCCCGGGAACGAGTCGCCGATTCGTCTGTGCCGATGGCGCCAGCAGGGAAGAGCCTCACGGCAGGCGAACAGGATAAATCTTTAAGCCACATGTGGGCAAGGACGAGTAGTTACAAAATTGTCAGGAACGGCGCGGGTGGCTACAAATCTGTAAGTTGAGTTTGAGATTTTGTAAGTCTTTCGGTGAATTCCGCGAATCGGGCGTGACCGGTTATGTGTGAGGGGTCGTCAATTTGAAAGCTAGGCTGTCAGATAGACGGCTCAACCGGCCTCTTCAGTTCAAAATAGATGTAAGCCACCACGCTGCGATACGCGACGCCGTTCCCCAAACGGAAGGCCAACACCACCACTTAGGTCTCATCTCCTACATTTTTGTTTGTTAGCGGCTTGTTCTCGACAATATTGTCGGAGTCGGCGCGGTTCCGCTCGGACCTGCAAAGGCTTCGGACAGTGGTCGGGCGCGGTCTGTAGTTCAAATTCTGTTGATTTTATCGAACCGTCGCCGGCAGCCGGCGACGTGGCATGAATGTTGTTCTGGTGAACTGCGTAATTTTCGATTCCGCGGGCGACAGACTCGCGGAACTTCGCCGCGAGGCTCCAGAGTTTTCGCCCCGCGCCGGCAGTCTCCCAGATTAAATTTAGAAGGAAGATCAGATGAACGCTAAAACCGTACTGAAGTACGCCGAAGATCAAGGCGCGAAGTTCGTCTCGGTGAGGTTCACCGATTTGGTCGGTGCGTGGCACCACTTGACCTACCCGATTCACGAACTCGACGAAGGCTCGTTC
>JBOGOY010000515.1:0-4045 GCA_050748185.1 Pyrinomonadaceae bacterium | reverse complement strand
GTCTTTCCCCGAGCGGGGGCGCGCGCCTTTCCTTCACATCCTTCTTTCGATTCCTTCGACGGCGTCCTTCGCCTCTTTTAAGCCGCGGCCCGAGGCCTCGCGGTAAACCTTGATCGCCTCGATCTTGTTGCCGCCGCGGAGCAGGCTCTTGACCTGTTCTCCGACGTCGGCGGGGACGGCCACATCCGTGATGGCGGGTCGTGGCGCGCCACTCTGGAGCATCGGCCCCCGCCCGTCGTCGCCCGCGCCGCGCGTGAGCCGCCCGAACAGGTAGAAGGCGAGCGCGACCGCAGCGAAAGCTAAAAGAAGTTTGAAGCTCATGTCCGCAAAAGTGACAGGTGATAGGAGCCGCGGAGTGAACAGTGACCGAGTGACAAGTGACAGGCAACAGTCAGTTCTGTCTTGTCACTTATTACTTGTCACTCGTCACTGTTGAGTCATGTCGTTACCGTCGCCGTATCCGCCCCACAGGCGGCGCGCCTCAAGTATGGCGGAAGACGTGTTGCCGGTCCAACTACGGGGGCCGAGTGCGCGTCGCCCCGCATCGCAACGTCAACACAATCAACTTTCAACCGGGGCACAACCCCGTCTGCGGCAGAATCTCTATACTCATTCTCAGCGAACATTCCTACTGCAAGGAATACGATGAGGGCGTTTGGCGATAGGGGAGCCGAGCGCCCTTTTCGCATCATGATGAATGAATCGAAGTAGATAGTAGTCAGTAGCCAAGCATTCCAATATGACAGGCGGGTCGGTGGCCGCGACTGACTGCCGGCACAATCAATCCCTACTGGCTACTGGCTACCGCTTTGATCATTCATCGTTTCCCTGACAGGTTCCGGTGGAAGAATTCAACCGTGCGTCGCCATGCGTCGGCGGCGGCCCGCGGGTCGTAAACCTCGGGCCGGTCTTCGTTGAAGAAGGCGTGGTCGGTTCCTTCGTAAATGTGGAACTCGGCCTGCTTGCCGAGTTCTTTAAGCTTGGCTTCCAGTTCGCGTGCCGCCGCGGGGGGCACGGACGCATCCTTTTCGGCGTAGAGGCCGAGCACGGGCGCTTGTAGTTTTTCCAGTTCAGGGTTGAACTTCGGGTGGATGCCGTAGAAGACGACGCACGCGCCGACTTGGCGGTTTTGCGTCGCGGCGTAGAGCGACAGCATCCCGCCCATGCAGAAGCCGACCGTGCCCACCGCCGCCTCGCCCGCGACCGATTCGTGATCGAGCAGAAATCCGATCGCGCCGCGCAGGTCTTTTTCGGTCTCGGCGATATTGAGTTCAAACATCAGCTTGCCCGCCTGATCGGGCGAAGAAGCGCTCTCGCCGTGGTAGAGATCGGGC
Source organism: Pyrinomonadaceae bacterium (assembly GCA_050748185.1). Lineage (GTDB taxonomy): Bacteria > Acidobacteriota > Blastocatellia > Pyrinomonadales > Pyrinomonadaceae > JACCRA01. Next base: position 2,711 of record JBOGOY010000515.1, on the reverse strand, counting down.
GCGAGCGCGACGAAACCTTCCGCCGCGAAGCGATCGGCGACGCCCTTGATCTGCTGGTTCAGCCCCCACCACTCCTGCAAAACGACGACGCCCGGACCACGCCCCACGTCAGGCAACGAAAGGTAGCCGCGCGCCTGCCCGCCGTTGCTCTGGAACTCAACCATCATGCTGTTCGGCATACAGACTCTCCTCCGATGATTCACGTTTCCGGTGGTTTGAAGTGCGGGCCGTATTGTAGCCTTTCCCGTGCGGTTTTGCCGCTTGACGGTCCGCGCGGCGGCGGAAATAATGCACGGGTGCGAAAGTCGCGTCTGTTCCTGACTGCCGTCTCCCGGCGCGAACCGACGTTGCAGGACGCGCTATAATAGCGTGCCCTTTAACCGACCCTCACCGGTCACGGCCTTGTAGTTTCTCACACGCCACAGAGGTATCCGATCATGTTACAGCCCAAATCTTTCCTCCCCGCCGGCCTGTCTCTCGCGGCCTTACTGTCACTCATCCTGCTCACCTGCCCGCTACCCCGGATCGCACACGCCGACGGGGCCGGCGAAATCGCCGGAACGATCTCCGATCCCAAAGGCGCGGTCGTGGTGGGCGCGACCGTGAAAGTGACGGAGGTCGTGAGCGGCCGAACCGTGACCGTCAACACAGACGGTCAGGGACGCTTCAAAGCGGCCAACCTCGCCGCCGGAATTTACAAAGTCGTCGTCATGGCCGCGGGGTTCGGCGAGCAGACGCGCGCCGCCGTCAAGGTCGAAGCAGGCCAGAGCACAAGCGTGGACGTGCGGTTGGAAGTGGCGGCCATCGACGCCGGCGGCGTGACGGTCACAGCCTCGGGCGCGAAAGGCGGCAAGGGCGACGCGGTTTACCAGCAGTTGCGCGCGCAGGCCGCGAGCGCGCAGGAGTTCGCCGGCAGTTACGCCGTCGTCAGCAACCTTGCCCTGAAGCGCGACGCGGCGACGTTCACGCTGCGCGGCGGCGAGATCTACTTCCTGCCGCCGATCGAGGGGCGCGTCACCGGCGGCGTCTTCGTCGGCGACGGCGAACTAACACTCACGCCGCCGGTCGAACACGAGAAGCGCAGTCTCACGCTCTTCACCGGCGAGCCGGCTATCACCGAACAGTTCACGAAGCTGACGTTGCGCTTCACCGATAAGACGTTTGAGGAGATCAGCCAATCGCCGCAAGTCAGAATGGGGACGGGTGGGCCGCAGGCCGCGCGCGCCAGAGACATCTATCGCGACAACCAGTCGCTGCTGCGTAAAGAGTTGCGCGCCAACTATGAATTACGCACGCTCGTCGATCTCTATGCCCCGCAGCGCCCCGGCTTCTTCGTCGCCTTCGTCGGCGGCAAGCGCTTCGGCAAGCTCGTCTTTCAACTGGACCCCCTCGGCATCCCCGAAGTGTCGCCCGAGGAAGTATTGCTCTCCAGCTACGGCGAGACGGACGGCGGTTACTGGACAGCCTTTCACCTCTCGGACGAGTACCGCGCCGGCAAGGCGAGCAGTGCCGAAGATCACCGGCTGTTCGACATCACGCACCACCAGATCGACGCGCTCGTTAAAGGGACCAAGATCACGGCGACCGACATCGTCACCTTGCGACCGCTTGCACCGGGCCTGCGCGTGCTGCCCTTCAGCCTATACCGAACTTTGCGCGTCAGCCGCGTCTTGGACGAGCAGGGAAGCGAGTTGCAGTTCGTGCAGGAGGGGAAAGACTCCGACGCGGATTTCGGCGTCATCTGGCCGGAGCCGCTCGACGCGGGCCGCAGCCATAAGGTGACGATCGAGTACGCGGGCGGCGACGCCATCTTCGACGCGGGCGGCGGCAACTACTTCCTGATCCCGCGCGACACTTGGTATCCGAACAACGCCGGCACGCAGTTCGGCGACCGCGCGCGTTTCGACATCACCTACCGCTACTCAAAGAACAACGTCTTCATCGGGACGGGCGCGCCGGCCGGCCCCGAAGAGCGCGACGGCGATGTGGTTTCTACCGAGTGGACCACCGGCGACGTGGAGATGGCCGTCGCCGGCTTCAACTACGGCCGGTTCAAGAAGAAGGTGGCGCCCGACGCCGACACCGGCTACGACATCGAGTTTTATGCCAATCAGGAGTTGCCCGACTACCTGCGTAACGTGCAGAGCATCGGCACGCTCTCGACCACGGGCATGGCCGACGCGGCGTTGGCCGACACGCAGAACGCCACCCGCCTCTACAACGCCTACTTTGGCAAACTGCCGTACAAGCGGATCGCGATGTCGCAGCAGCCGGCGGGCAATTTCGGGCAGGCGTGGCCGACGCTGATCTACATGCCGCTCTTCGCCTACCTCGACGCGACCCAGCGGTACGGGCTGTTCGGGGTGCGCGGCGCGACCGACGACTTCTGGAAGTACGTCGGGCCGCACGAGGTCGCGCACCAGTGGTGGGGCCACATGGTCGGCTGGACCAGTTACCGCGATCAGTGGATGAGCGAGGGCTTCGCCGAGTTTTCGACTTCGCTCTACGTGCAACTGATGAACAAGGGGCCGGACAAGTTCAACGAATTCTGGAACGACCAACGCGATCTGATCACGCAGGCGCGCCCGCAGACCAATGGCCGCAAGCCTTATACGATCGGGCCGGTGACGCAAGGCTACCGGCTCAACAGCGGCAAGACCGGCAACGTCGCCCGCTTCATGATCTACCCGAAGGGCGCCTACATCCTGCAC
>JBOGOY010000514.1:0-4049 GCA_050748185.1 Pyrinomonadaceae bacterium | reverse complement strand
AACGGCTTTCCTGTTGCTATCATGCACGGCCGCCACCGCCTCATTCCGTCGGGTAACGCGGCACGAGATTTTCAATCATCACCAGACAGTTTCAACTCCGCCGCGGGTAGCAGCTTTCGCGGCTCGCTCAGAGGAGCACGGGGCAGGTCGTGCAGGGCGACGACGGCGGTCAGCAGTTCGTCTTCGAGCCGGCGGTTATCGCCGATCTCGCGGCCCTGATCGAGCATCGCGAAGAGAACCGGCCCGGACTTCTGCGTGTACATGACGCCGGCCAGACTCGTCATCCCGCCGTCCACTTCGGCCGTCAGCGTGCCGGTCTTGCCGACGACCGCACCTTCGAGCGGCGTCGCGGCGAAGCGGCGGCGCAACGTGCCCGCGTCGTCGGCGGCCACCGGCATCAGGTCTTCGATCTTCAACCCCTGCCGCGCCGCCTCCGCGACGAGCGCGCGCAACACCAAGAGCACTCCGCGCGGCGTCATCCGGTTGCTCTCGCGGCCCGAGGCACGCACGACGACCACCTGCTCGGGCGGCAGTTTCAATTCCTCTTCGAGAAACTTTTCCAAACCCGCCGGCCCGCCGACCTGCTCGCCGAGGCGTTCGGCGACGAAGTTGTTCGAGTGCGCGTTCATGTAGAGCAGCACTTCGCGCAACGGGTAAGACGAGAGCGCGAATAACTGCCGGCCCCGCGGCGCGCCGTCTTGCGCGATGCCCGTCTCCTGCTGCTTCAAATCCATCACGCGCGCGGCGTACTCCGCGGACTGCTCGGCTAACTCGTTGTAGTTGAAGGAAAAGCCGGGCGTCACCAGAATTTTATCGCGCACGCGCTCGACGCCGCGCGCCTTCAACTCGCGCGCGATCATGGCGGCCGAGGCGTCGCCGAAGGTCGGATCGTGGCCGACGATGTAAAGGCTGCCTTCCAGCGTCTTCTTCTTTTCGTCGAGCTTACCCTCGGCGATGACGCGCGTCTCAAAACGAAAATCCTTGCCGAGTTTGCGGAGAACGGCGAGCGAGGTCGCGAGCTTCATCAGAGAGGCCGGGTTAAAGGTCTTGTCCGCGTTGTGCGTCGCCCACGTCTGCCTTCCTTCGAGCGTCTCGATGAGGATGCCGTGCTTCTCCGCCTCTTCTTCGCGCGCGACGTACCACACCGAAACGTCGAAGAGGGGTTCAGCCGGGATCGATACGGGTTGGACGAGTGTCTGCCCGCGCTGCGCGGGGAGTTTTGTATGTAGCGCGGAGACAAGGCCGCTGCCCGCGCTCTGGACGTAGGTCAGAGAGTAGGGCACGCAGGCCAGAACGATGATGACGAGGCTCCCGAGCGAGAGGAGCGCGACAAGCGGCTTGCGAGATTTCACCCGTTGATCCTTCGCTAAAATTCAGGGCTCATCCATTCCCAGATTTTATTGCCACAGAGGGCACAGAGCCCACAGAGGTTCAAGGGTTAAATTCACAGCTTTCCCCTCTGTGACCTCCGTGGCCTCTGTGGCAAATCTTCCTCACGCGAGAATGATCAGACCCTGTCAAATATTTTCACTTCCGCAAACGGGGGGTAGGCTTTAATATGCTGAATGGCCCTCTGGCCCGTCAAGTCTTAGTGCGCGACAAGGCACGCGACACCCTAGGTAACTTCACGCATGACCATCTGGCAATCGCCCCCCGGAAACATAGATCCGTCACTCGTCCCCTTCCCGCTCGCGCTGGCGGCGATCGCGTTTCTCGGCGCGCTCATCGGCAGCTTTCTCAACGTCGTGATTCACCGCGTCCCGCGCGAAGAATCGATCGTCTTCCCCAACTCGCGCTGCCCCGAATGCGGCGCGGCGATCCGCTTTTTCGACAACGTTCCGGTGTTGAGTTACCTCGCGTTGCGCGGGCGCTGCCGCGGCTGCCAGACTTCGATCTCGTGGCGCTATCCTCTGGTCGAGTTGCTGACGGCCGCGCTTTTCGCTCTCGTCTTCTGGCACACCGGATTGATGGCCGCGCTCCCCTTCGATCTGCTGTTCGCCACCGCCCTCGTCGCGCTCATCTTTATCGACGCCGAGCACATGATTCTGCCGAACGTGATCACCTACCCCGGCTTTGCGCTGGCTCTCGTCGCGCGCGCACTGGTCCCAAATCTATATGGCCTCGGCTTCGTCGCGCAGCAGGGGCCGCTCGCCGGCTGGCCTGACTGGGCCGTCTCTCTGTTCGGCGCGCTCATCGGCGCGCTCATCGGCGGCGGCTCGCTGTGGCTGGTCGGGAAGATTTGGGAGAAGCTGCGCGGGGTCGAGGCGATGGGGCTCGGCGACGTGAAAATGATGTTCATGGTCGGCGCGTACCTCGGCTGGCCTTTGACGGTGCTGACGATCTTCCTCGCCGTCCTATGCGGTTCGGTAGCCGGCGTCGGCGTGATGCTCTGGCGGCGTGAGCGCACCCTCATGCTCGAAATTCCCTTCGGCATTTTCCTCGGCCTCGGCGCGCTGATCAGCCTCTTCGCCGGCACGAGCATCGTCAACTGGTACGCCGGGCACTTCATTCCGTAAAGAGGTCGGAGGTCAGAGGTCAATTAAGAACCTGCTTTTCTGGCCTCTGACCTCTGACCTCTGACCTCTCTTCATGTTTCCACGTTATGAAAACCGTGTGCAGTTGGCCTTGGGCGTCGTGGTGGGGCTGCTGCTGGTGGCGAACCTGTTCACGCTGCTGTTCGTCGCCCTCTCGCCGCAGGCGGGGGCGGCGCGCACGCCGCTGTTGCTGACGCTGCTGGTCGTCTCGCTGGCTGTGAGTCTGCCGCTGGTCCTGCTGCTACCGCGTTGGATTCTGCGCCCTTACCGCCAACTCGTCGGCGAGGCGGAGCGCGCGCCCGTCCAGACCAAGCCGCAGGATGCGCGCAGCGAAGCGGAGTTCGTCCTTGAAACATTCCAAGCCGTCGTCGCCAAGTTGCAGGCTCAACAGCGCGAACTTGAGCGACTTTCGGCCCGTGCGACCGAGCGCGCGGCTACGGCCGAAAAGTTCAGCGAGCGAATCGTGGCGAGTCTCCCCTCGGGCCTCGTCGCCTTCGACGCCGAAGGGCACGAGACGATGACCAACGGCCCGGCGCGCGGGCTGCTCGAAATCGGCGCGGACGCCGAGGGCGAGCACTTCGGCGCACTGCTGCGCGTCGCGCCCGATCTGGCGACTCTGGTCGAAGGCTGTCTGCGGACAGGCGAACTTTACCGGCGTGAGGAAGTGTCGGCGAGCGGCGCGGACGGGCGGGCGCGCAAACTCGGTGTGACCGTTGCCCCGCTCGACACCACACACGCCGGGGGCGGCGGCGGACGGCGCGGCGCGATCTGCCTGTTGACGGACATCACCGAGATCGCGGAATTGCGCGAGGCGCTCGCGCTCAAGCGCAATCTGGAAAGCCTCGGCGAGATGTCCGCCGGGCTGGCCCACGAATTTAAGAACGCGCTCGCCACGCTGCAAGGCTACGCGCAGTTACTTCAACAGATGGAAACGGACGAGCGCAGCCGCGCGGCAGCCGCAGCGATGCTCCACGAAGTCCGCGGGCTGACGGAAATGGTCAGCTCATTCCTCAACTTCGCCCGCCCGAGCCCGCTCAACCTTTCCGAAGTTTCTCTCTCCGAACTGATCCGGGATTGCGCGGCCGAGTTGCAACCGCTCTTTCAGGAGCGCGGTGTCGAGTTCAGCATCGCCGGCGAGTTCCCGGAAGTCAGGGCCGACGAGCGGATGCTCCGTCAAGCACTGCTCAACCTCATCCGCAACGCGGCCGAAGCGATTGACGACGAACGCCGGCCGCGAAAGGTTAGCGTCCGCGGCTCGCGGGAACGCGACGCCGGGGGCAGGACGTGGGCGGCGGTCGTCGAAATTGAAGACACCGGCGAAGGCATCGCACCGCGGGACTTGCAGCGCATCTTCATCCCCTTCTTCACCACCAAAGCCAAAGGGCACGGCGTCGGGCTCGCGCTGGCGCACAGGGTCGTCACGGAACATGGCGGCACGCTTAACGCCGCCAACGCCCCAGCGGGCGGGGCAGTATTTACCCTTCGCCTGCCGCTTTAGAGCGGTGTGCCAATGGC
>JBOGOY010000513.1:0-4054 GCA_050748185.1 Pyrinomonadaceae bacterium | reverse complement strand
CCCGTCCACCGGTTCGAAGGCGTATCCGCCGTCGTCGCTGTCATCGCCACCGAGCGGCACGAGGTAAATGTCCATCACGGGGAGGCGCGACATGACGAGGCTGCGTAAGCTCCGCACGTCCACGGGAGCATCCACCGCTTCCATGACGGAGACGATCAGATCCTCGAGGTCGGTGTTGCTGATGATCACTTGCGCGTCGCCCGTGCAGCCGACCATGCGCGTGTCGCGCTGCCGCACCGGGATCACTTGGACTCGTTGCTCCAGTTCCTGCGCCCCGCGCCGTGGCTTGCCGCCGTGCCACTCGCTCAGCCCGTACACGCGGTCGGCCAAACGGCGATGTGTCACCTCCACGCCCTCGCCGCCGCCGTCGAAACGGCGAAAGTTCGCGCTGGACTGGATAATCGTCGAGATGCGGCGGGCGAGACGGTATGACTCTGGATGACGCTTACGCAGTTCCGCCGTCAGCAGGTTGGTCAGTTCGATCTGGCCGATTTCGCACTCGATCTCGGCGTCACTCATTTCGGTGTCGATGTAGTGTTGGAAGCGCCCCTTGCTCAACAGCGTCACGAACAGTTCCTGCGTCAAATCGACGTAAGCGTTACCCCTCTCGCCCCCTTCGACCAGTAGGCCGGCGCTGTGCGACGCGCGCACCAGCGGATGATTGCAAACGGCGCGGTGCAGATCTGCCCAGAGGCGGGTGACATCCGAGCGACGAAGGGAGTCTCCCCACGGGGCCGCATGTCCGCGGACGGGGCGCTCGCCGGCCGTCACGACTGCGGCTGTCGCCTTTATCCCAGCAGACTCCAATTCGCGCGTGGTCTCTGCGTTGGCGCGCCTCATTGCACTATTTACGGGGTTATTACGATTTGTGGATGTTACAGCCATAGCCATTGTTTCGCCGGTCGTCCCAATTTGCGAGGTAGACGCAGTGAGGCCAGATCTTTGCCCATCGGTGGGTTCAGAGAAGAGCGGGAATTGATGCTCCTTAGCAAGATTGCCGCGGCGCTAGCGCGGGGCACTCATGATGGGCTTGGTGGATTCGCTAGAATGTCTTCTCAAAGGTCTTCGCTTGAGACAATTAACGCTTCAGTCAGCGCGCTCGAAGGCTTCTCGGGCCTACGTATGCGTGGGGTGCCTGAAGTGCCAGCCCCACACGCATTATCCACGAGCGGAGGTCGCAAATGCAACGCACAGTGAGTGCTAATCGCACAGAGCAATGTAAAGATTGCTGCGACCCGCAGTTAGGCGAGCCCTGAGGTACGGACAAAACTCCTCGTCCGTAACGGCTGCCAACTCCTCATGGAGCGAGCGGATTAAAAAATCATCCGCCTTAAATTGTCTAAGAGTGAGATAACCCGGAAGTCCGTGCCAGTTGACCGCAATGGGGAACAGGCGCGGCCAACCTTTGGTTGCGGAGACGTAAGCCTCCGCTGACATAAGAAATATTAACAGCTACCCAACGAATGAGCAACATCTTTTTACCCGGTCTTTGACCTGCTGGCTCGTCGGGCGTGGATTTTTTTCGTGGCGGGGTGTCAAGCAGCGGTTAAGTGTGGAATTAAATGTGTATTAACGTTTTCTTCCACTTAACCCAGTGAAGTGCCCGGTCGAAGGATCACGACGGTGGCTCCTCATCGCGCGAGACTTTGCCCTAGCCTATCGGTGCTGTGCCATTTAATGAACGGGCGCGCTGGCTGCGCGAGGCATAAGTTTAATTGAGCGGCCGACTCTATGCTGGGACGAAAGAGAGGAACCGATGGGTTTCGTCAGCACAGCCACTTTCCGCAAGAGCAAAGCCTGCCCTTCCGCCGATGCCTTGATGCGCTATGGGGTCGCGGTGGACCAAGAGGCAGGAACTAGCGGTCAGATCTCCGCACACCTCGAAGCCTGCGATTTCTGCGCGGCCGAGCTACAACTGCTCGTTAAATACCTACCCACTGGCCCCCCTACCCGCTCTTTGAGCAACATGCCCCCACATCTGCACCGACTGGCCCAAGCTCTATTCGCGCCTTCCCTTTTTCGTCTCGCCAGCGGCGAAGACGCCGAGACAGACTGTGCGCGTGATAGCCTGACGCTGACCGACGCCTGAAGGGTCCAACTGGGCACGACAAACAGACCCTCCCCTCTCTACTCGGCAACTCCGCCGTAAAGCTTTTCGATCAAGGATTTATACTTTTCGTCAACCACGCGCCGTTTGACCTTAAGAGTTGGCGTCAGTTCACCTCCGTCAATCGTTAACTCTTCATCGAGCAACGCCACGCGCTTGATGCGTTCATAGTCGTGGAGCGGCGCGGTCAGTTTTGCGACTTCCTGCTGCACGAGGCGGACGGCCGACGGATCGCGACTGAGGTTTGGCAGCCCCGCGGCGGTTCTCGCCTGCCCGCCCCCGTTTGCCTTCGTCTCCGGCTCTTTTCCGGTCCCGCCAACGGCGAGCGCGCCACGGAGAGCCTCCCAGTCCGGCACGACGAGTGCCGCGGGCTGCTTGCGCCCGGCGCCGACGACCACCACCTGATTAATCAACTCGCTCTGCTTGATCAGACTCTCGAGTTGTTGTGGCGCGACGTACTTGCCGTTCGAGAGTTTGAACAGTTCTTTCTTGCGGTCCGTGATGAAGAGGTGCCCGTGCCGGTTGAGGTGGCCCACGTCGCCGGTCTTGAACCAGCTGTCTTCGGTAAAAACGGCGGCCGTCTCTGCTGGCTGCTCGTAATAACCGCGCATGACGTTCGGCCCACGGACCAGAATCTCGCCCTCGCCGTCGATCTGCACCTCGACGCCGGGGAACGGGACGCCGACCGATCCGACGTGGCAGTCGTCGGGCCGGTTGGCCGAGACGATGCAGGTCTCGGTCATGCCGTAGCCCTGCAGAATGTGAAGGCCGGCGGCGTTGAAGGCGTAGGAGAGAGCGGGCGAGAGTGGCGCGCCGCCCGAGACGAAGAAGCGCAGCCGGCCGCCGACGCCCGCGCGCCATTTCGAGAAGACCAGCCGGCCCGCCAAGTCCTGCTGAAGCTCAAGCAGCGGCGGCACGCGCTCGCGCCGGTCGCGCACTAGGGCGTGACGCCGGCCCACCTCCAACGCCCACTCGAAAAGTCTTTTCCGCCATCCGCCCGCCGCAGTCCCTTTCTTCACGATACGGTGATAAACCTTCTCGAAGAGGCGCGGCACGGCGGTCATGATCGTCGGGCGCACTTCCTGCAAAAACTCGCCGAGTTGATCCACGGACGCCGCGTAGTAGACCGAGACGCCGTTCCAGCAGAAAACGTAATACACCGTCCGCTCGAAGATGTGCGAGAGGGGCAGCACCGAAAGCGCCACGTCGGACGTTTTGATCGGCAGCGAGCGCGTGATCGCATAGACGTTCGAGACGAAGTTAGCGTGCGTCAGCATCACGCCCTTCGGCTCGCCCGTGGTCCCGGAAGTGTAGATGATTGTGGCTAGATCGTCAGGCCGCACGCTGCGCGCGTGGCGCGCGAAAGTTTCCGGCTCCCGCGCGTCCTCATCGGCTCCGGTCCGTTCGAGCGTCTCCAGCCGGATCGACCGTGGATCTTCCGCCGTCCCGCTGCCATCAAAGAACACGACTTGATCGAGTTGAGCGCGCACCGACTCAATGCCGGCGCGGGCGTGGCGGTAGACGCGCTTGTTCGAGACGAAGAGCACGCGCGCGCGCGAGTCTTCGAGGATGTAGCGCACCTGCTCGACGGCCTGCGTTGTGTAGATTGGCACGTTGACCGCGCCGAGGCTCAGGATAGCTAAATCGACGATGGTCCACTCGGGCCGGTTCTCCGAGAGCAACGCCACTCGATCGCCTTGGCGGATGCCGAGGGCCGCAAGTCCCAACGCGACGGCGCGCACGCGCCGGACAACCTCTTCCGCCGCGATGTGCTGCCACTCGCCGCCCCGCTTGTGGTTGAGCGCGTCCGGCTTCCCGTGCCCGAGGTACCCCGCAAGGCACATCTCCGGCAACGTCACCGGCAGAGAGGGTGTATGGTCGTTTGCAGTCATAGCGATCAGGTAACGGATGACAAATGACGAGCAACAGGTAGGACGAGTCTGTATC
>JBOGOY010000512.1:0-4064 GCA_050748185.1 Pyrinomonadaceae bacterium | reverse complement strand
GCGGCTCTGACGGCGTGCGGGCTTCCGCACCGTGTCCCCTGATTGAACCTCTACCCAATAAAGTAGCGCTGGCGGCGATAACACCCGGCAAATCTGCGCTGCGACCGCCATGCGTTCGAGCATTAACTCGCACCTCCGACATTGTGACGCCGAAGGCGTGTCAGGGCTCGACGAGTTGCCATGCCACCAGCCCCGCGTCGGATGGGCTTGAGGAGGTGACGGTGAACCCCACGCCGGGCCTTCTCGCCGAAACCCTCAAGGCTCCGACGGATTTATTGTCTTGCGCGGTCAGGAAGATTCTGGAGACGGCCGTGACCGTGGCCGCGGAGACATCGCAGACCCCGGACGAGAGCGCGCAAGCGCCGTGTGACACCTGCCCCGCCGCCGTGCCCCCACTGCTTCCGTTGCTAAAGACGAGCCACTTGCCCGCGCCGTCCGAGGTCAACACCAAAGTCTCACCGCCTCGCGTCAGATTCCTCAACGCGGCATAGGTTCCATCGGCGAGTTCGATGGTGTCCGTGCCGGCCGGATCGATGATCACGCTCGCGCCGTTGACGGCTGTCAGCCGCTTCAGCACATAGACTCTGCCTTTGGTCGTCGCGTCGGCCGACGGTAGCGAGAAGAAGTAATTGAAAGTGCAGTTGAGCAGCACGTGGTAGTCGGTCGCTGGGTTGAGGCCGTCGGTCGCGCTCGCGGTGCGGACGGGGAAATTGACTTGGCCCGTCATCGCGCCGCCCGAGCGCCTGAGCAAGTCTTCGCGGTTGTTGGGCACGATGACGAGTCCGGTCGAAGCGGCGTCGAAGCCCGAGCCGTGCTGACCGCCGATAGCGATCGCGGGGCTGGTGATCACGCTCGCGTCCTGCCCGCCCTCCGAGTAACAACCGTTGAAGAGCGTGGCCGAGAAGTGGCCGGTGATGTCCGTGCGGAATGCGCCGCCCCGGCCGTTGATACGTCCGTAAACGTTCGTCGCGGTCGCTGCGACGGGCGTAGCGAGCGTTACCTGCGTCGGGCTGACGTAAGACGCGATGAGGTGCGTGCCCGCCCCGCCGTCGATGCGGATCGTCTGCCCCACGTCGGCGCGCGTGAACGCCCCGTTTCCCGGATACGTACTGGTGACGAGCGGGCTGCCTTTCGTGGTCGAGACTTTGAAGAGCCCGTTCTCGGCCGCGTGCGCCCCCGTGTGGACGTTGCCGAGGAAACTGTTGTCCCACACGGCCCAGCCCTGATTGTTCGAGAGATCGAGTCCTTCGGTCGTAGAGATATTGGTGTCGCCGCCCCTGATGAACACGCCGTGCCCGTAGCAGTTCTGGACGCGGATTTTACTCAATGCGGCGTGCGACGCATTCGAGTAGTAAGGGTTGCCGTTGGTGTCCGCCTCCCAGTGGACGCCGTCCGAGGTGAACGATTCGACGTGGACGTTCTGGATGCGGGCGCGCGTGTGCAGCGTAATCCCGGCTCCGCCCCACTTCGCGCCGGTTCCCGCGAGCGTGCGCGCCGCCGGGAACAGCGTCCTGACTCGCGTCGGCGAGACGAACTCGACGATGACGGAGTTGAGATCGGAATACTTGGTGGCGTCGGCAGCGAGGGCCGGGCCGGCGACGGGGATGGTCAGCACCCGGCCCACGTCCGAGCGAGTGAAGGCCGCAGTCGTGGCCGTGATGTCCGCGCTGCCGGCGGTCGTGTTGACCGTCGCCGTCGAGGGTGTGCCGGAACTGTGGAGCGCGAGGTTCTCGACGGTTGAGCCGTCGGCCGAGCCTTGCCACGTGTCATCAGGCGTGAAGACGCGGCCGTCGGCCCCGGTCGAATAGCCCGCGATGAGGCCGAACGACGCCACGCGGATGCCGCCGGACCCGGCCGCGAAAGTGAAACTGGTCCCCACACCGTATGCGAAGTCCATGCCGACGCCGCTCAAGATGATGGGGCGGGTGAGCACCAGTTGCCGGCTGAAGTAGTAGTTGCCGCGGGCGCACTCGATGCGCGCGCCGGGCGTGAAGCCGACGCCGGGCGCCGAAAGCGACGAGAGCATCTTCTCGAAGGCCGGGGCATTGTCCGTCGCGCCATCGCCGCTGGCCCCCCACCACTCCGGGTACACGTGCGAGACGGGCGCACCGGCGGCGAACATTACCGCGCCCGGCCCGTCAAAAATCTGCCGGCGCGGGGCGCTGAGGCTGCCCGCGATGACGAGTGTGCTCGCGGCCGGGACACTGAGCCGCCCCTCGCCGCGCAAGACCACGGACACGTTTTTTGGAATCGTGGTCGTGCCCTTGTCGAGCGTCATCGGGGCTGAGACCTCCATCGGACCCTGCTGCTGCTGCGTCGCGCCGAATGTGGAAAAAGCGCGCGACGGTTCCGCGAGAAACGAGATGGTGTGGGCGTTGCCGGGAACGCTCGCCGGCGACGTTTGGGCGAGCATCGCTAAGAGGAGCGTGCCGACCAGCGCAGCCGACCGCTGCCTTGAAAGTGTCGCCATGAAATCTCCACCCCGTCAAAGTTGGCGAGGATGCGTCCTCGCGCCCGACCTTCCGTTCCGTGAAACGCATGAGCAGGAGAAGCATAAACCAACAGGCAAAAGTGAAGTCGGTTGACCCGCGTTCACTTTTGCCTGCTGAATCTTCCTTCGCCGCTGGCTATCAATCAGACTTAAACCCTCTCGCCGGCGGTAATCTTCCGCGCCGCCATGCGGTTATGACCTTTTGCTCTTGGCCCGCTTCGCCGGCCCACCGCCGAGCACGGGGACCAGTCGCCCGTCTTCGAGCGCGCGGCCGGCCTCAATACTCTCGACGCTGACGACGAACATCTGACTGCGCCGTTTCGGCCGGCTCAACATCGCTTCGAGAATGCGGTCGTCCACGCGCGACATATCCACGCCGCTCGACTTCAACTCGTCCTTGATGCGCGTCAGGATGTTGGTCTTGCGGTCGTAAAAATCGTAATAGAGATGGAGCACGCCGTTCTCGATGACCTGCGTGTCGTAGCTGATGTCCACGGCGAGCGGTGCTTCGAGCGGGACCAAAAGCGTGCGCTTGGTCTCTTTGGCGCGGGCGATCTGCCGGGGCGTCACGGGGGCCGAGCGCGCGGCGATGATCTTCTCGGCCAGATCGTAGAGGTCGCCGCGGAGCATCCGCACGCAGCCGTGCGAGACGAGGTTGCCGAGGTCGTTTGGACCCGCCGCCTGATGAATCAGATAGCCGTAGCCGAGCGGGATTTTCAACTTGCCGAGCGGGTTGCGCCCGTCGCTCGCTTTGATCACCTGACCGGGCCGCACGCCCTTGTGCCCATAGACCCAATCGCTGTCGGGCGGGATCCACGAGGGGTTGTAGATGATCTCCGTCGTCTCGCGCTGGCCGATGATGATCGGGAAATCTTTCATCCCGACGCCGATCCGGTAAGTCTTGACCTCGCGCCCGTCCTGCCACAGCGTCAGGCGAAAGGCCGGCACGTCAACCGTGATCTTGATGCCGGGCCGACCCGCCTCGAACTCTGCCCGCTCGAGCCGCCCGCCGGTGAACTTGTCCGAGCGCGCCGACTCGAAGTTACGGTTGAGCCGCGCGTAATAAGTGTCGCGATTGGCGTCCGACGTGGCGGAGCGCACGACGCCGCTCTCCGGCTGCGCCGACGCGACTGATGTAAAACTCAGGACGGCCAGCGCCGACGTGATGAAAGCTCTGAAACTAAAACCCATAAACCCTGCCCCTCTCTTAAAAACTACGGCCCCGCGCGTACAGTGTAAACCGCCGGGGCCGCCGACCGAACTTTTCGTCAATCAAATTGCCGATAATTGGTGGCAGTCCCACGCCAATCGGTTGTCCGCAATCTTCTCGTTGCTTGTGCGGTGAAAATCATAATGACGACTGAAGCTTGTCACCGTGCCCACTCACTTCAACTCTTCGATCTTCACATTCCTCAGCCGACAGACAAAGTGCGCTCACCCCGCGCCGCCACCACCGCGCAGCCAGAAGTAGAGCGCCTGCGCGACGCCGAGGAAGAAGCCGATGATCGCGCCGAAGAGTTCGATCTTGTGGAGGTGCTGCGCGGCGACCGAGAGCACTAACTCTTCCAGCTTT
>JBOGOY010000511.1:0-4065 GCA_050748185.1 Pyrinomonadaceae bacterium | reverse complement strand
CCGCCGTAGCCTATACGGCGGAGCCCCACTTTAGCCAACGCCCGCCACGCAGGCTCAGCCCTTACGTAACTGCTCGACTATTGATCGCCCCACCTCTTCGGCGACCGGTTCGTCGAGGTTGGCGAGAACGATCACGGTGTGATTCGTCTGCGCGTCTACCAGCACCACGGCGTTCACCCCCTCGGACCCGCCGGCGCTGCCCCACATCTTCGGTAAGTCCCCTTTCTGAGGATCGAAGCGATTCAGAAAAAGAGTCGTGTGCCGGCGGTCGAGCAGTCTGTTGCCGAACAGCGCGTCGGCGAACCGCTTTAGGTCCGCCGCGGTCGAGAAGCCGCCCCCCGCGGGGGAGCCGGTCGGCGAGAAGAGGTGCGTGTTGGGGGTGAGTGTCACGGGGCCGCTGCCACCACCGCCCTGCGGGGATCGACGTGTGTAGCCAATCGCCATGTTCCGGCCGCCCTGTGTCCGGTCGAACGAACCTGAAGACTTCATGCCCGCCGGGCGGTACATGAGATCCTGGATAACGTCATAATAGGAGCGATTCGTCACCGCCTCGATGACTGCCCCGAGCGCGACGTAGCCGGTGTTGCTGTACGCTTGGCTCGTCCCCGGCTCGAACTTCAGCGGGGTGTTACGTATGATCTCCATGTAGTCGCTCACGGTGCGGAAGCGCTTCCGGTCCCCGCGGTGCGACGGGTGCGTCATGTAATCGCCCATGCCTGAGCGGTGCTGGAGCAGGTGCCGGATGGTGACTTTATCCCCGATCTCGGGCGGCAGCCCCTTGAGATACTTCCCCATGCTGTCGTCAAGGTTCAGCCGCCCCTCCTGCGCCAAGCGGGCTACGGCGACGGCCGTGAAGTCCTTATTGATAGAGCCGATGTCGAACATGGTGTCCTCGTGGTTTGCCAGTCGGCTGGCGCGATCCGCCAGGCCGTAAGCCTTCCGGAACACGGGCGTGTCGCCCCGCGTGACCAGAACCACGCCAGAGAAGCGACCGCCCTCGGCCATCCGGCGCAGAGCTTCGTCGAGCTCGCCGTAGGACGAGAAGCGGGGTCCCGCCGGGGCTTCCGCCGGCGCGAATCCGATGGAGGCGATGCGCTGCGGCACCCCCGCCTCGACTTCCACGGACAGCTTGTAAGCCTTCCCGTCGCCCGCCTTCAGAACCAACTCGATGGAGTTAGGGTCTGGCGCGTCGACGCCGGCGAGCTGCATCCCGGCGAAGAGCCGCTGCATCCGCCGAAACTGCCCGACGTGCTGCTCCACGGGGAAGGCGTCGCGGAAGGAAGGGGCCACGTGCTCGCCGAGGAACTGCCTGATGGCGGCCTCGTCGCCACCCCCTATGACTTTCAGCAACGGGCGAACGCGCCTGCCGGCAGGCGTCTCCGGCAAGTCCCATCTGCCTACATCGTCCGGGCTTGACGTTTGGGCCGCCGCCGACGATGCGAGCAGCAGCGCGAGGGAAGTGAAGAGTGCTAACGTCCTATATCTCATACGCTGAATTAGACCTTTCGCTGGTTGGAATCTTTCCCGCCCGGCCGCGGGGAAATTCTGGCGGCCGGGCACCGTGCAACATACGCGCAGGGTATGAAGTTCTTATGAAGGCTTAGCGGGAAAGCGGCCCATGGTAAGCGGACAAGATGAGAGGCGTAAGTATTTCGACGTTTCGCTCGATCCTGCCTTGGCCGGGACAGGTACTTAAACGGAGAAAAGGCTATAGTGAACAGGTTGCGGAAGGTGATCGAGTATAGTAGGGCATCCATCTGCGGGATGCTGTGCTCCCACTCATACCGCGCCGAGCCGCTTAGGAGGTAGGCCGAGCGCGCCTCCGCGACCTAGTTCACCCGTTCCCACTTCCTCTTGGCTATCAATCGCCTCATGAGGAACACGCGCGGCGAGAGGAGCGAGATGCCGACCACCTCTCCGAAAATGCCTTGTCACGGTGCCAGCCGATCCCCGGGCCCGGGCCGTACCCCGTGACAAGCACGTGCTGCAGCTCCTCCGGTTTCATCTCTGCGAAGGCAGCGGCGACCGCTGGAGCGAAAGAAGATAACCGGGGATGTCATCGGCCTTCTGGAGTCTGCGTCCGGAGAAGTCGTAGTACCAGCCGAAGGAGACCACGCGGTGCCTGCCCGTGTAGCCGTGGAACTCGAAGTTACGGAAGGGCAGCACGCGAATAAACGCGAGGAGTCTTTCTTCGTCATCCGGAGTAATCAGATCCGGCGGGTAACGGAAACCCTCGGGGAACGGAATTAGTTCTTTACCCCCTTGACCCTTGCCGCCAGAGAATTCGCTGCGGTGTCATTCGCTTTGAGTAGTGGCGGGGGAACTAGCGCAGCGCCGTTATCGGAGAGGGTGTAAAAACTTTTGGTAGTGGCTCACATGAGGGTGAGAGCAAGACTACAATGATAACGATGAATGAATAGTCGTAAACATGCCTCATGCATCTTCTCTGATTTCGAGAATGACAATGTCCGTCGCACAAAACGCGCCAGCCGTTGTCGCAAGGTCAGATTCCATCGCTCGACATGTGCCGTCTCGCCCGACTCTTTACCCACTGCCGTGTGCTGCGCGGCGGGCAACACTTTCGAGTACGCTTTCCAGAAATCCGTGTAGCACTGAGCGTGGCGAAAGAGTTCGGGGATGGTCTGCCACAAACGCTGGCACGTCCGCTCGCTGCGGTCGCCAATGACGAAGGCGACCACCTGACGGGTCTGACGACACAAGGCGATCCAAAGCCAACGCTTCCGGGCCTTCTTCAGCACGAATGACCACAACTCATCCAATTCCAGCACCGGGTTTTCGACCTCCGCCAGCGTCTCGCAGAGGTCGGGTAACTGCTTCACCTTTTTTTTATCCACGCGGTGACGGTGTTGCGCGAGATGCCGAAGGTCCGCGAGAGTCCGCGCAAACTGCTCCGCTCGTCGTAAGCGCGCAGAATAGTTTCGCGTTCTGCTTCTGAATAGGCATTGGTGCGTGGTTGTTGGCGGCTGCGCTGCTGGCAATCGCGGCACAAGTAGCGCTGGCGGCCATCAGCGGCCAATCCATTACGCACCAGCTTCGTGCTTTGGCAATGTTGACACTGTAAAGTAATTGTAACCATTTGTTGACTCTAACATGTCACCCAAACTTGGGCCACTACCCTTGATTGAACAACTGAAATCCCCGTCCGTTAACATGGCTCTCGCGTATGTCCTAAAGTCTGACTTAGAGCAGACTTTTTGGCAGAGTTATTGTCTAGCATTATGTCAGCAGAGCCGCCTCCGGCTCTGCTCACGTGGTAGATTCTGTTACCTGACCTCTTCATGCTCCAACCGGCGAACATCGTCCAAGTAGCGGGGCGGCACAAGCGCCCGTTGAACGAGCGGGCGCAGCAACCGCCGGTCGCTGAGACAGTACGCGCGGAGCGCGCACGCGAGAGGTAGTTGTCCCTCTAGGCTTGACAGCCGCAAGAGCTTTCTCACCCGCGTGGGCACGAGCAACGCTTGCAAACGGAGCAATAGTTCGTATCGCCAGCGACCGAGATGCTTTCGATAGGCGTCGTAGAGCCGCGCGGTGTACTGGCTATGTGCGAGGTCACGCCTGAGGTGGCGTTCACGATCCGCTCGCCACTCAGCGTAAGTGGCCGGCAGTTCCTCGACTCCCAGCCCTTCTCCGAGGCGGTGGAAGACGCCGAACATCTCTTCGCGCTCTCGAATCGTCAAGCGGCGTTCGAGCAGGCTGTATGCGCGTTCCGTGTAATCGATCAGCATATAGAGCACGTCGCGGTGCGCCCACGCCGGAATCCGGCTGCCCCGCGCCTGCTCGACCGCCGCATGGACGGCGCGGATGCGGGCGAGCGTTGCCTGCGCCGTCGGCTCGTCGGCGAAGACGATTCCTTGCGCGTAAGAGACGGTTGAGAATAAGCGTCCGAGCGGGTCGAGCGGGAGTTGATTTGTGAAGAACAACCAATCTGCCGCCCGGTTGAGCGCGAACTCGGCTGCTGCTCCGGTGAAGACGAGCAGGATCATGTCAGAGTCGCCCCACACGCGGCGCACAACAGAGTTCGGTTCGACGAAGTTACTCATTACA
>JBOGOY010000510.1:0-4067 GCA_050748185.1 Pyrinomonadaceae bacterium | reverse complement strand
GAACAAGATGACGATTAAGGATTTTGAGAAAGAGCAAACGAATCTGCTCAAAAAGGAAGACGTGCGCGCGGCGTGGCTTGAGTATCAGAGCCGCTTTCCGCATGTCAGTCTTTACTTTCGTAACGTGCCGCAGTTCAAAAATCAAATCTCTATTGTGAACGGCAAAAAGGCTGGCACGGACATCAATCTCTACAAGCTTTTTCTCGAACAGTGTTTCAATCTGCTGAAAGAAGGCGGCGAGTGTGGCATCGTCATCCCATCGGGCATTTACACTGACTTGGGCACGAAGCAACTGCGCGAACTGCTATTTAGCGAAACTGAAATCACCGGCTTGTTCTGCTTTGAGAATCGCAAGATGATTTTTGAAGGCGTTGATAGCCGCTTCAAATTTATCGTGCTGACATTCCGCAAAGGCGGACGCACCGAAAATTTCTCCGCCGCCTTCATGCGCCACCACGTCGAAGAACTCGAACAGTTTCCTAAGAACGGAGCCTTACAAGTTTCCGTTGATCTTATTCGCCGCCTCTCTCCCGACTCGCTCTCCGTGATGGAGTTCAAGAACGACACAGACATTCGCATTGCCGAAAAGATGTTGCGCTTTCCGCTTTTAGGCACCCATCTTGCAGGGGGGGGGGGAGTGGAATCTCGTTTTGACGAACGAGTTTCACATGACGAACGACAGCGACCTTTTCAAAACCAAGCCTTGCAAAAATTGCTTACCGCTTTTCACGGGAAAGATGTTTCATCACTTTTCTTTGACAGATGAAACGTCAGGTTATTGGATTGAGGAAAAACAAGGGCGAGCCGCCTTGCTTGGTAAGGCAAAAGATGAAGGTCAAGTTCTAGATTATCAAGGTTATCGTTGGGTGCATCGTCGCATCGCTCGCAACACAGACACGCGCACTTTGATCTCAACAATTACGCCGAAGAATGTTTTCACTGAAGTCAACAGCACGACAATAAAAGTCAACGAAACAGGAATAACGAACGCACAAATGCTTTTCTTGTGCGCTGTCGCTAACAGTTTCGCGTTGGATTGGATGTTGCGGAACAGCGTCACAACAACGCTCAATATGTTCTTTATCTATCAACTCCCCGTCCCGCGGCTGACCGAAAGCGACCGCGAGTTTGCGCCTATCGCCTCGCGCGCCGCGCGTCTCGTCTGCACCACGCCGGAGTTTGACGCGCTCGCCAGAAGCGTCGGACTCGCAGACCACACCGCAGGCGCGCACTCGCCGGAAGAGCGCGCGCAGCTTCGCGCCGAACTCGACGGCATGATCGCGCACCTCTACGGCTTGACCGAAACGGAATTCGCCTACGTCCTCTCGACCTTCCCGCTCGTCGCGTCATCCGTGAAGGACGCCGCGCTCGCGGAATTTAAGAAGGTCATAAAATGAAGATTTCTATCTCTAAGAATCCAAGTCAATCATTGACGAAATTGACCGCGTGCTCGCCAAGCATTACGGCTTCACCGACGAAGCACTCGACTTGCAGTCTCAACGACGACCGTCATGTACCACATGGGCAGGGAGAGCGAAACGGAAGAGGGGTGAACCAAGCGTGATGAAGCAACGGCAACGCTTCTTAATTCTTTCTTCATCATTCATAATTGCCCGCGAGGTTTAGCCAGCCATGTCACTAACGCACATTACGCCGCAAGACGACGGATGGGTGCTCCAAATGTCGCCGGAAATGGCGCAGGCCGCCGGAGTTGCCGAAAATTCGTCAATCGTTTTTTATCTGTCGGACGGTGCGGTCGCGGCGGAAATCCTGCCACCCGCAACCGCGGAGATGAAAGAGAACGTGCGCCGCTTCGCCGAAAGAAACGCCGAGTTTCTCGAAGAGATGAAACGACTTGGCGACTGAAGAGATTGTTTATCTCACTTATGGGGAAGCCGTCACGCTCCACATCGAGTTGATGCGTTACCTCGGCGAGACTCGTTACGGAGTCTCTGACCGCACGCTCATCGAATCTGCCCTTGCCCGCCCCGCCCAAGCCGCTGCTTATGCGGATGCCGATCTCATCGCGCAAGCCGCGACGCTGCTCTACGGTCTAATCAAAAATCATCCGTGGATCGGCGGCAACAAGCGCACGGCGACATTCTTGGTTGACAGCTTTCTCAATCGCAACGGCTGGTTTATCTCCGCGCCGACATCGGAGTTTGTGGAATTGGTGCTTGCGATTGAAGCAGCTCGTTGGCAAATGGCTGAGATTGACGCTTGGCTGCGTCGCCACGCGAAAACACTTCCCTGACACGAATGCTCGCCGCGCATTACGGCTTCACCGATGAAGAACTCGACTTCCGTCTCAACTACGACCGTCATGTACCGCATGAGCAGCGCAGACGCGAGCGAAGAAGAGTGAAGAATGAAAGTTAAACTTCCAACTCGGTCGCCGTATAATCTTTGATGAGGTCAAAGCTATGGAACATAAACTGACGGTGACGTTGCCTGATGAAATCTATCAACCGCTCGTCGAGGCGGCAGCGCAGCAGGGGCGGACGCCGGAGGAATTTGCCGCTGAACGGCTCGCCCACGCCGTCCCGCCCGCGCGTCCGCCGCTCGATTCAGCAGCAGCACAAGTAGCGCACGCGCGACTGATGCAACACGTCGGCGCGTGGTCGAGCGGCAACCCGAACTCCGCTGACAACGAACAGATTGATGCCGACCTTGCGCGCGAATACGGCAATACGCACGAAGACGAATAGAAGATGCTTCTCGATACATCCGGTTTGCTGTGCGTCTATGATGAGAATGATTATCGTCACGCGCAGGCTGCCGCTTACTTTCGCGTTGCCCGTCAGATGGTGACCACCAACTACGTCTTGGCAGAGTTCGTCGCACTGGCGCACGTTCGCCGCATCTCGCGCCGCGGCGCGTTGAGGTTTCTCACCGATCTACGAGCAGCACCGAGCGTCCAAGTCGTTTGGGTTCAGGCAGAATTGCATGATGCTGCGATGATTTTGCTTCACGCGCAACTTGATAAAACATATTCGCTCTGCGACGCCGTTAGTTTCGAGCTGATGCGTGAACGCGGCGTCAATGAGGCGTTGACCACCGATCGCTACTTCGAGCAGGAAGGCTTCGTCCGCCTCCTGCCACAGTGATACGGTTTCACCGACGAAGCACTCGACTTGCAGTCTCAACGACGACCGTCATGTATCGCTTGGGCAGGGACAGCGAAACGGAAGAGGGGTGAACCAAGCGTGATGAAGCAACGGCAACGCTTCTTAATTCTTTCTTCATCATTCATAATTGCCTGCGAGGTGGAAAGATGACTACGGCACAAGAAATTTACGCTCAAGCTGTGCGGCAATTGCCCACGCAGGAACAGTTGCGATTGGCAGCTTTGATTCTGGAGGAAATCACTTCGCAACAGCGGACGCCGCTTGCCGGAGAAGAAAGAAAAAAGGCTCTGGCAGAGTTGATGCAGCATGCCGGCGCGGTCAGCAGCGGCAACCCGCGCTCCGCCGATAACGAGCAGATTGATCTCGACCTCGCGCGCGCCTACAACAACGACGCGGCGGAGGGTTGATGCTGCTCGACACCTCCGGTTTACTGTGCTTCTTCGACAACAGCGACTCGCGCCACACAGACGCGGCCACCTTCTTTCAATCTTCCGCCACGCTGCTCACACACGATTGCGTGCTGGCGGAGTTCGTCCCCCTCTCTTACGTACGCGGCTTCAAACGCGAGAACACGCTGCGCTTCGTGCGCTCGTTGATCAAAAACCCGGTAGTCGAAATAGTTTGGACAACCGATTATCACTACGCCCAAGCTCTCGCGTTGCTCGAAGCGCGACTCGATAAAACATACTCGCTCTGCGACGCGATCAGCTTCTTGCTCATGCGCGAACGTAACATCCGCGAAGCGTTGACCACCGATCACCACTTCGAGCAGGAAGGCTTCGTCCGCCTCCTGCCACAGTGATACGGTTTCACCGACGAAGAACTCGACTTGCATCTCAACGACGACCGTCATGTATCGCTTGGGCAGCGCAGAGGCGGGCGAAGTGGCGGAACGAAAAGGAGCTGCTATTTGTCCTCGCAGCTCTCGATACTGTCGGC
>JBOGOY010000509.1:0-4067 GCA_050748185.1 Pyrinomonadaceae bacterium | reverse complement strand
GGTCAACACCGTCATCAGATTGAACGCGGCGAGGATGCCGGGCGCGATGGGCGCGTCCACGCCGCCCGCGAGCATCAGTTCCTGACGCCCGAGCGCGATGTGCTGGGCGGCGTAGGCGATGGCGTCGGTTGAACTGGTGCAGCCGGTCGAGATGACGTGGGAGAGGCCGCGCAGGTTAAAGGCCATCGACAACTCTGAGGAAAGGCCGCCGTGCGTCGAAGCCGGGATCGTGTAAACGCTCGCCTTACTGTGCTCGCCGGTGTACCAGTAACCGTATTGTCGTTCGGTGAAGGCGAGGCCGCCCCCGCCGGTCCCCAGCATGACGCCGAACCCGCGTCGCTCTTCCAGCGGCAGGTCGGAAGGGTGCAACCTAGCGTCGGCCAGAGCTTCACGCGCGGCCGCGAGCGCGAGCGGGACGGTGCGCGGCACGTGGCGGCGATCTTTTGGATTGAGTTGCGCCTCCCAGTCGAAGTCGCGCACCTCGGCGGCGATCTGCACGGGCGACGCCGAAACGTCGAAACTCTCGATGCGCCGCACGCCGCTCTCGCCGCGCCGCAGAGCTTGCCAGAAATTTTCGCGCCCCGTGCCGATGGGCGTGACGCAGCCGATCCCTGTGATCACGACCCGGCGCGGTCGCTCGAAACGTCTCAACATAAGAGCACTAATCCCCTTCGCCTCGCGCGGCAGACTTCATTAATGCGATCACTTGAGAAGATGTATCGAGCTTAGCATCCCCGCAGGCGTGATGCCACGTTAGGCCGAGAATCAATTCTCAAAAGGCTTGACCTTAAGAGCAAGAGAGACCTCCTCGCCGGGAGCGCGGGCATCCTTGCCTGCCATGAGCGCGTGAGCGCGAACAAAAGCGTGCGCCAGCGTTCAAGTCCGAGTGAGCGCGATAGTCAGGTAGCTCGCTGACGCGAGCTGGCAGGCAAGAATGCCCGCGCTCCCGGCGTCGCACGATCTCATTCCTGTTTTGGTGAAGCTAAAGGAAACGTGCTCTAACTCAATTTGGCGCGGACGCGGCGGGCGCGCCACCAAGCGAACAGGACGAGCGCGGTGAATCCGCCCGCCGTGTCGATCACGCTGTCCCAGATAGTGCCGGTGCGCGTCGGGACTAGAGACTGGTGATACTCGTCGAGCAGGGCGTAAACGACGACGAGCGCGATTGAGGCGGCGAACCACAGGCGGCGCAAGGCGAGCTTGGAGGAATTGATGAAGGCGCGCGCGGCGAGCAACCCGAGCAGGGCATACTCGGCGAAGTGCGCGACTTTGCGCGTGATGAAATGTGCCGACCGCAGAGTTTCGGAAGAGATGTCGGGGAAGAGCCAGCGCAGCAGGGGACCAACGATACGCGACGTCTCCGAGGCGGCCATCGCGCCGGTCGAGGCGTAGAAGATAAAGCCCAGCCACAGCACGAGCGGTCCGTAGCGCCACAGGCGGCCGCGCCATGACGGACGAGCGTCGGGCGTCGAGCGTGAGCGCGCAACAGTTTCAGTCTCACGTTCGGATAGCATTACCAGACCATTCTCCTTCGGGGTCAACAAGAAAGGGAAGCCGCACCTAAGACGACTTCCCTTCACTGCCGTTCTTTCGCTCCGTCCCGGAATCAACCAGACGAGGCGGACGCCGCGCCTGAGACGACTTCGATGATCTCCGTCGTGATCGCCGCTTGGCGGATGCGATTCATGTTGAGTGTCAGCGCACCGATCAACTCGCCCGCGTTCTTTGAGGCCGAATCCATCGCGGTCATGCGCGCGCCCTGCTCGGAAGCGATCGATTCGAGCAGCGCGCGGAAGACTTGCGTCTCGATGAGGCGCGGCAAAAGCCGGCCGAAAATCTCCTCCGGCGACTGCTCGTAAATGTAATCAATGAAGACCTGCGGCTGTCCCGCGGCGGCGGCGGTCTGCTCTTCGGCTTGCTCGCCCGCTGCGGCCGAGCGCGAAACCGGTAGGAGTTGCTCGACGATGACGCGCTGTTGGAGAACCGATCTGAACTCGTTGTAAATAACGAAGACCTTGTCGAGACTCTCGTCTTCCCGGTAGCGGCGCATGATCTCGCCAGCGAGTTCGACCGCCTCGGCGTAACTGACGCGCCCCTTGCCGGTGAGCCCGATGTCCTCACGCACAATCTCTATCTCACGCCGCCGGAAAAAATCTCGGCCCTTACGTCCAACGGCCATCAACTCGACGGATTTACCTTCGTTCTCGCGAAGGAAAGCTTGCGCGGCTTTAATGAGGTTTGCGTTGAACGCGCCGGCGAGACCTTTGTCAGCGGTAATGAGGACCAACAGGTAACGCTCGTCGCCGCGAGCGTCAAGCAGCGGGTGGTGATAGTTTTCATCCGTGTGCGCGGCTAATTCCGTCAGCACGCCGGTCATCTTATTCGCGAAGGGTCGCGCGTTCACTACGCGCTCCTGCGCCCGCCGCAGGTTCACCGCCGCGAGCATTTTCATCGCTTTAGTGATCTGCTGCGTGTTCTTGACCGACTTGATGCGCCGGCGCAGGTCGAGAAGGTTCGCCATAACTATCGGGTGTCAGGTGTCTGGGGCCGGGTATCAGTCAAAGTCGGATTTAAGCCGACACCTGACACCCGGCCCCCGACACCTGTTTTATGCTCCCACCGCTGCCGGTGCAGTTTCGGCGGGCGCAGTTTCGGCCGGTGCGGCGGCTGCACGTGTCGTGCTCGCCGTGGGAACAGTGACGCCGGGGGTGCTGCTCCACGCGGTACTCTTGAAATCTTCAAGCGCCTGTTTTAAGTCGCGCTTGATGTCGTCGGTGATCGCCTTCTTCTCCCGGACGCTCTGGAGCAGGCCGGGCTGGGCGTTTTCGACGAAGTGAAGTAGTTCGGACTCGAAGCGGCGCGCCTGATCCACCGGCACATCGTCGAGGTGGCCGTTGGTCGCGGCCCAGATGATAAGCACCTGCTTTTCCACGTCCACGGGAGCGTACTGAGGCTGTTTCAGAATCTCCGTCAGGCGCTGACCGCGGGCGAGTTGCATCTGCGTCGCGCGGTCGAGGTCGGAGCCAAACTGCGCGAAGGCCGCCAGTTCGCGATACTGCGCCAACTCGAGACGCAACGTGCCGGCCACCTGCTTCATCGCCTTGATCTGCGCCGAACCGCCGACGCGCGACACCGAGTTGCCGACGTTGATCGCCGGGCGGATGCCGGCGTTGAACAAGTCGGCTTCGAGGAAGATCTGGCCGTCGGTGATCGAAATGACGTTGGTCGGAATGTAAGCCGAGATGTCGCCTGCCTGCGTCTCGATGATCGGCAAGGAAGTAAGCGAGCCGCCGCCCTTCGCGTCGGAGAGTTTCGCGGCGCGCTCCAGCAAGCGCGAGTGCAGGTAGAACACGTCGCCGGGGTACGCCTCGCGGCCCGGCGGGCGGCGCAGGAGGAGCGAAATTTCACGGTAGGCTGCGGCGTGCTTCGAGAGATCGTCGTAGATGGTCAGGACGTGGCGGCCGGTGTCGCGGAAATATTCGCCGATGGCCGCGCCGGTGTAAGGCGCAAGGTACTGCATCGCCGCGGGCGCCGAGGCCGAGGCGTTGACGACGATCGAGTAGCTCATCGCGTCGTTGCTCTGCAAGGTCTTGACGACCTGCGCGACGGTCGAAGCCTTCTGGCCGATGGCAACGTAGATGCAAATCACATCCTTGCCGCGCTGGTTGAGGATCGTGTCGAGCGCGACGGCGGTCTTGCCGGTCTGGCGGTCGCCGATGATCAGTTCGCGCTGGCCGCGCCCGATGGGCACCATCGCGTCGATCGCCTTGAGGCCGGTCTGCAAAGGTTCTTTCACCGGCTGGCGATCGACGACGCCCGGCGCGATGCGCTCAAGCGGGTTATAAGTGTCCGTGATGATTGGTCCCTTGTCGTCGTCCGGCTGGCCGAGCGCAGTGACGACGCGGCCGATGAGCGTGTCGCCGACGGGCACGGACATGATGCGGCCAGTGCGGCGGACTACATCGCCCTCGCGGATGGCCTGAAAGTCGCCGAATAGCACCGTGCCGACCTTGTCCTCTTCGAGGTTCAGGGCCAGCCCACGGACCTCGTGCGGGAACTCGATCAAT
>JBOGOY010000508.1:0-4080 GCA_050748185.1 Pyrinomonadaceae bacterium | reverse complement strand
AGTGGGACAAGGTCATGGAAAGCGTCAAGGCCTTCATCGGTGCCGGAGGCCATGCCGACTGGCATTTCATCGTATTCCGGCACAACGAACACCAAGTCGAAGAAGCTCGTGAATTGGCCCGGGAGCTGGGGTTCAGGGAGTTCTGCGTCAAGCGCACGGGGCGCTTCCTGAAGGCGTGGAAGGAGACTCCGTTCTCGCCGGTGCTGGACCGTGAGGGACAGCTTGAGTATCTCCTTGAGATGCCGGCGAGCGCCCAGTATCGGAACCAGAACTTCATGGAGGTCTATGGTAATCGCGATACGGCGGAGTCTCACCTCGCGGAGACCGAAATCAATTGCAAGGTCGCAGGGTCCCGGTCGGTTTACGTGAGCGCCGAAGGGCTGATTCTTCCTTGCTGCTGGATGGCTACACTCTACCCCGTGGGGGAAGAGATCGAAGCGGACGAAAAACAACGCTTGGTGAATCTGCTTCCCCTCGCGAAGGCGAAGCCCGTGGGCCGTCTGCGCTCGCAGGGCTTGCAGGAGATTTGGCGTCTCATTGAGCAACTCCCGCACGGCAAGGACTCGATTAACGCGACGCTCGTGCCCCTGAAGGACATCGTCGAGGGAACGTTCTTTCAAGAATTGGTCCCCGGAAGTTGGGAGCCGCAGAGCTTCGAGGAGGGGCGCTTGCGTGTGTGTGCGAAGCACTGCGGCGCGTGCAACGTGAAAGCCGGCCAGAACGTCAAGCTCGCGCTCCAAAGCCAAGCATGATGTGGAGGGCGGGGAACCGCAGGGCCATTAGTCAAGTTTCGCTGGCAGGGAGTACGCCAGTGCCGCCGGCGTTCTTGGCGCTATTGACGAGCAGGCGGCCACCCTGCCCTGCCAAGATAGATGAGACCCTTCAATGAGAGTCTTGATTGCCGATGATTCAGCGCTGGTGCGCGAGAAACTCAGCGCCGCTCTCTCCGAGATCGAAGGCCTTGAGATCGTCGGCCAGACTCCTGACGCACAGATAGTCGTGGAGTTCGTCCGCACGCTGAGTCCCGAAGTGGTACTCATGGACATCAGGTTGCGCGGCGGCAACGGGATCGACGCGCTCCGAACGATCAAGCAAGGCGCTCACGCCCCGCTTGTGTTGGTCTTCACCAACTACACCCATGCTGAATACAGAGAAAAATGCAGGGACGCGGGAGCGGATTTCTTCTTCGCCAAGTCATCCGAATTCAAGGCAATGTTAGCGACGCTAAGGGTCTTCTTGACACGTCCCCGCTATACGTCTGCGAATGCTAGGAAATGGAGATGCTCAAAATGATAGGCATCCTGACGCAGCCGGGCGCGCTGGCGGAGGGCGAAAAGTTTTTTGTATTTATCTGGGAGCCGGACGCTCTGTTTTAACATTCTCGTAACACCGACCGGATGTGAAAGATAGGCGCTCATAGAGCAGGCGCGGTTTATTCGTTTATAAGACAGGGTGTGAGGCAGATGAGAAATAGCTTAAAGCGCGGAGAATTCTCAAACGGGCGGTTCTCCGGACGCGGCGCTGCGATTAGGGATCGCGCCTACTCTCTTGAAACGTCGGACGACTCAAACGTCGCTTCGGCCAACGTCGTGCGTTTCCAACCGCCCGTGCCAGAGGCGGATGAGCGTGACGGCGCGCGCGCTCTGCGACCGCGCGTCGCTTTGTATTCGCACGACACGATGGGTCTCGGCCACATGCGCCGCAACCTTTTGCTCGCCCAGACGCTCGCCGCCCCACCTGTCCGGGCCGTCGTGCTGATGATCGCCGGGGCGCGCCGGGCCGGCATTTTTGCCCTGCCTGACGGAGCCGACTGCATGATCCTGCCGGCACTGCACAAAGGTACGGACGGGCAGTATAGCGCGCGCCGGCTGGACGTTTCGCTGCGAGACTTGATCGCGCTGCGTTCCAAGACGATCTGTGCGGCACTCGAAGAGTTTGAACCTGAAGTACTGATCGTGGACAACGTGCCGCGCGGCGCAGTCGGCGAACTCAACGCGAGTTTGGAGTACTTACGGTCGCGCGGCACGACGCGCTGCGTGCTGGGCTTGCGTGACGTGCTGGACGACCCGGCGGTGGTCAAGCGCGAATGGCGCCGCGCCGCCAACGAGGAGGCCATCCGCGATTTCTACGACGCAGTCTGGGTCTATGGCGATCCGGCAGTTTACGATCTCACGCGCGAGTACCAACTGTCGCCGGACGTGACGCGCAAAGTTCGGTACACGGGCTATCTCGATCAGCGCCTGCGCCTTGAGTTGGCGAAAGCCGAAGGCGTCGAACCACACGCGGAGTTTGATCTCCCGTCAGAGCCGTTCGTGTTATGCATGTTGGGCGGCGGGCAGGACGGGGTGCTGCTGGCCGAAGCCTTCGCTGCTGCGGAGCTTCCGCCCGGCCATATCGGCGTGATCCTGACCGGCCCGTTCATGTCGCGCGCCGCGCAGCAGCGACTGCGCCGCCTCGCTTCGCCGCGCCTGCGCGTCCTCGAATTCGTCGCCGAACCCACGCTGCTTTTACAACGCGCCGCGCGCGTGATTGCGATGGGCGGCTACAACACCACCTGCGAGATGCTCTCGTTCGAGAAGCGAGCGTTGCTCGTGCCGCGCGTGCGTCCCCGGCAAGAACAGATGATTCGCGCCGAGCGCCTGCGCGACTTGAACCTGCTCGACGTGCTGCACCCGGACGCGCTCAGCCCCCGCGCGTTGAGCGAGTGGCTCGCCGCGCCGCCGCAGCCGCTCCCGCCCGTGCGTGACCTGCTCGTGCTGGACGGCCTCGCGCGACTCCCTCAACTACTTGACGAACTGCTGGCCGCGCCGCCGGTTGTGCAAACGCTATCGTCTCAAAGGAGCCTTCGCGCCAATGTACACTCATAAGCTCGCGCGAGTCGGCTACGTGGTCAAACGCTATCCGCGATTTTCCGAGACGTTTATCGTCAACGAAATTCTCGCGCACGAGCGGGCCGGGTTAGAGGTCGAAGTTTTCGCGCTGCGCCCCCCGAATGACACACACTTTCAGAACGTCATCTCGAAGGTGCGCGCGCCTGTGACTTACTTGCCGGTGGAGGTGAAGATTGTTGACTTCTGGGCGGCGCTCGAAGCGGCGGGCGCGGTCTTGCCGGGGTTCTGGAAGCAGCTTGAACACGCGCGCGGCGGCGAGGCGCGCGACGTATGCCAAGCCGCCTCGCTCGCTCACTTGGCGCACGCGAGGGGGATTCAGCATTTGCACGCCCATTTCGCTAGCATGGCAACGAGCGTCGCGCGCCTCGCCGCGCGCTTCGCCGGCATCCTCTACACTTTCACCGCGCACGCCAAAGACATCTTCCACGAAAGCGTCGTGCCCGAAGATTTCCGGTGCAGACTCGAAGAGGCAGCGGGGGTCGTCACGGTGAGCGAGTTCAACGTACAGTTTCTAAGCGAGAACTACGGCGCGGCAGCAGGGCGCGTCGAACGCATTTATAACGGCCTCGATCTCGACTGCTTTCCGTATCAATCTCTCGGCGAGCGTCCCCCGCGAATTATCTCGGTGGGGCGGCTGGTCGAGAAGAAGGGGTTCGCGGATTTAATCGAAGCATGCGCGATTCTCGCCGGGCGCAAAGTTGACTTCACTTGTCAGATCATCGGCACGGGGGAACTTGAGAACGACTTGCGCCGGCAGATCGAAAGCGCGCGCCTGCAATCTCGCGTCGAGATGATGGGGCCGCGCCCGCAGAGCGAAGTTATCGAGTTAGTGCAAAGCGCCGCCGTGTTCGCCGCGCCGTGCGTGATCGGCGCGGACGGCAACCGCGATGGTTTACCGACGGTGCTGCTGGAAGCAATGGCGCTCGGCACGCCCTGCGTCTCGACCGACGTGACCGGCATCCCCGAAGTATTGCGCGACGGCGAGACGGGCGTGATGACGCCGCAACATGATCCGGCGACACTCGCCGACGCGCTTGAAGGGTTGTTGGTCAATCCGACGCTGCGTGTTCATCTCGCACAGGCAGCGCGTCGCTTGATCGAAGCGGAGTTCGACGTTCATCGCAATGCTGCGTGTGTTCGTGAGATGTTCCAGCGCGCTCATGCCGCTTCATCCGACGCGGTCACGTCC
>JBOGOY010000507.1:0-4080 GCA_050748185.1 Pyrinomonadaceae bacterium | reverse complement strand
GCTTTCTTCTGAAACAACCCGTTGTCATGACCGAAGAAGAAGATGGTGATTAGTTCTTGGTCAGTAAAAGCCGGCTCTCGATTATTGCTCAAGCGTTGAAAACAAGACTGGGAGCAAGTATCGTAAGTTTGGCAGACACGCAGATACAATTGAATTAGTTGATTTTCCATCGCAAGAAAATTCTACTAATTCTGCTGTGTGTCTGTCTTTTCAACTACTGATTCGCATTGATAGTGATTGATCGTTTCCCCCGCCGCTACCGCCGCGTCCGGCTCCCCGTCCAACATCTGCGCGGCGACTTCCAGCGCCGGCGACTCAATAAAGTCTTCAGCCTGCCCCTCATATCCGAGCAGCGACTCCACTTCATGGCGTAACTCCTCGTCGCCCTCACAGGCGGCGGCGAGGAAGGCGGCGCGTCCCTCCGCCTCGCGCTCACGCGCGGCGTGATAGAGCCGCTCGACCTGTTGCCACCGTTCAGCCTTCATAAAAACAAGTGATGAGTGATGAGTGATGAGTGATGAGTGAAAGCGTTTTCGCTGGTCACTCGTCACCTGTCACTATCTTATTGAGTTCCCGCAGGAGCCACACCTTTGCCAACTGCCAGTCGCGCAGCACCGTCTCTTCTGAGACCTTCAGCACTTCGGCCACTTCCCCGACCGACAGCCCCCCGAAGAAACGCATCTCCACCACCCGGCTCTTGCGCGCGTCCATCTCGGCCAGCGCGACGAGCGCTTCGTCTAACGCGACTAAGCCCGCGCCGCGCTCCTCGGCGAAAGCTGCCGCCTCGCTCAAAGAAATCCGCAGCGCGTCGCCGCCGCGCTTGAGACGCTGCCGGTCTCTTGCGAAGTCCACCAGAATGCGCCGCATCATCTGCGCTGCGACGGCGAAGAAGTGCGCCCGATTCTGCCATTGAACCTCTCTCCAGTTGACGAGCCGCAGGTAGGCTTCGTTGACGAGCGCCGTGGTTTGAAGAGTGTGGCTTGGACGCTCGCGCCTCATGTGGCGGCGAGCCAAACGGTGCAGCTCCGCATAGACGAGCGGGAGCAGCCCGTCGAGCGCGGTCTCGTCGCCGCCGCTCCAAGCCACGAGCAGCCCGGTGATTTCGTGCGATGAGGGTTGCAATATCCGCTTTCCGCGCAGGCGCGAAGACTGTGGCAGGTCGCGGTTTTCATCCGGGAAAGAGGTCGGTAAAAAATATTTCCGGAGGCTTTACAGTTCTCCGGCCCATTTACCGCCTTCATCAATAGGAGCAGCGAGGCCGCCTGAATGACGCGAGTCAGATCGGTTCAAGGACGCACTCAGCCCGATGCCGGCACATTTTACTTAAGTCAAAGCGGCGTGGCAATCCTCATGCTTCCACGTCAACGCTCGACGGTTAACCCGGCGGGCCGTCACAAAGCGGGATGGCTCGCTGCTGCGGCCAACGCGGCGACCGGCAGCGTGTCAGCTTCAGCCGTCAATTCCAGAAAACCAAAGGAGGTCAGAAGTAAATTACATGAAACAAACAATCGTTAGCCGCTTAACTCTCTTCGCCGTCTGTCTCGCGCTGGCCGCGCTTGTGACGACCGCGCCCCCCGCCGCGAGTCAGAGCGCGGGCGAGGCTTTGAAGCCTGCCGAGCAGGACGACGAGACGGCGAGCCGCGCGGAACATCGGCGCAGCCGTCAAAGGCCGCGAATCAGCGTCGCGCCCGTCCTGAATTTCTCTGATCGCGCGGTCGTGCCTGCCGCCGGCTCACTGCTGGCGAGGAATCGCGACGGAGTGTTCATGAACCTGCATACTTCGGGGCTGGCCGCCGGGACGGTGGTCACGGCTTGGTGGGTAATCTTCAATAACCCCAGAGAATGCGCGACCAGTCCGTGCAGCGTGGCCGACCTGCCTAACCCGGCGGTGCAAAGCTCGCTCGTCAACGCGGCGGGCCGGATCATCGGCGCTGACGGGACGGCCAGCTACGGCGACTTCCTCGCCGTCGGCGATACGACGGGCGCGTTCACCGGCCCCGGCTTGCTCAATGCATTCAAGGCGGAGATTCATCTCGTGACGCGCACGCACGGCGCGGCATTGCTTGGTGATCCGGCTACGCTCGCACAGCAACTCAGCACGTTTAACGGCGGCTGCCCGCCGAATATGTGCGCGAATCTCCAAACGTCAATTCATCAACCTTAAAGCAGCGGCCGGCAATCGGCGATCAGCCATGCAAAAACTGATCGCTGATTGCTGACCGCTCACACCTCAACCGCCGGAGGAAGTCTCATACGACAATCCGCAATCCGCGCGACAAGCTTTTTCTAGTGTCGTCCGCGTCAGTATCTCTTCTCACAGGAGTATCCCCTATGAATCAGCCTGACCAACTCAACAGACGCAAGTTCCTCGGCAGAGTCGGCGCGACCGGCGCGGCGGCTGTCGCCGCCGGCATCGTCGGCCTCGAACCGCTGCTCGGCAGCAACAACTCAACCGCGCAAGCCGCGGAGATCGGACCGACAGGCTCGAACCAACGCGCCAATCAATGCGCCAAACTCCGCCGCGATGTGGCGGAGGACGGACGGCGCAGCACCCCCGCGAACTTGCAACACCCGACCAACGACGACGACGACATTTACCCCAATAAACTCGGCAGCTACTCGAAGGGTTTGCCGCACAACGCCGACGGCACGGTTGACACCGTCGCCTACGCCTCTTTGATCCGCGCTCTCAGCACGGGCCGGCAGCAAGACTTCAACGCCATCCAGCTCGGCGGCCAACTCCGTTTGACGAACCCGCAGGCCGGTCTCGCCTTCGACTTGGAAGGAGCCGACGCGCACGCCTTCGTTCAACCGCCCGCGCCCGCCTTCGCCAGCCGCGAAATCGGAGCGGAGATCGCCGAAAACTATTGGATGGCGCTCTTGCGTGACGTGCCGTTTTTCGATTACGGAGCAAGCGGTCTGGCGCAAGCGGCGGCAGCCGACCTGACGCAATTCGGCGCGGCCTTCAAAGGCCCGAAAGTGGGCGGCGCGGTCACGCCGCAGACGCTCTTTCGCGGCCTGACGCCGGGCGATTTGCGAGGGCCGTATCTCTCGCAGTTCTTCTATCAGCCTTGTCACTTCGGCGCAAACGAGATCGAGCAGAAAATCACCACCGCCGTCGCCGGCATCAATCACATGACCGACTTCGACGCTTGGCTGGCCGTGCAGCGCGGCATCTTGCCGCCCTTCGGCAACACTCTCGATCCGACGCTGCGCTACATGCGAAACGGACGCGACATCGGACAGTGGGTTCATATCGACGTGCTGTTCCAAGCCTACTTCCAAGCCTTCCTCTGCATCGCCGGAATCGGCGCGCCGGTCGATGTCAACAATCCGTATCGCAACAACCCGACGCAGGACGGCTTCGGCACGTTCGGCGGCCCGCACATCGCCACGCTCCTTTGCGAAGTCTCCACCCGCGCCCTCAAGTCCGTCTGGTATCAAAAATGGTTTGTGCATCGCCGCCTGCGCCCCGAAGTATTCGCTGCGCGCTGCGACCGCACGCTCTATCACAACGCGGGCTATCCGGTGGATGAGGAAATTCTCGAATCGCTCTCGACCGGGACGCGGCTCGGCGGCTATCTGCCGGCGGGCAACGCGCTCTTGCCGATGGCTTTCCCGGAAGGCTCGCCGGCGCACCCGGCTTACGGCGCGGGCCACGCCACCGTCGCCGGCGCGTGCGTCACGATCCTCAAGGCGTGGTTCAACGAGTCCACGACATTGGCCGAACTCGGCGTGACGCCGATGCAGCCAAACGCTGAAGGGACAGAACTGGTCCCCTACACCGGCGACGACGCGGACGAACTGACCATCGGCGGCGAACTCAACAAGATCGCCTCGAACGTCGCGCTGGGCCGCAATATCGCGGGCGTTCACTGGCGCTCAGACGCGACCGCATCGCACAAGCTCGGCGAAAAAGTAGCGATCCACATCCTGCGCGAGCAACGCGGGACTTACAACGAAGCCTTCAGCGGTTTCAAGTTGACCAAGTTCGACGGCAGCCAAGTCGTGGTTTGAGCTACAGAACAATCAGAAAAATTCGCCGCAGATAAACGCGAATCGACGCGAATCAGAATAATC
>JBOGOY010000506.1:0-4087 GCA_050748185.1 Pyrinomonadaceae bacterium | reverse complement strand
ACATGCTCGCCCAGCGCGCCGAACCCGTCGGTGGCATCGCGACGGGGCGGGCAATGCCGCTGCTCGGGTTGCTCTCGACGACTGACAATAGGCCGATCGTCATTAACGGCGTCGGTGCCCCAACGGGCATGACCGTCACCTCCGGGGCGCTACTGCAAACCCCGGCAGGCGTCAGGGCCACCGTGTTGCTGAGCAATCTGGGCTGGATTGACATCGAGCCCGACAGCAGGCTGACGCTCAATTTCGCCGCCGGGAAAATCGAAGTCGAACTGAAAAAAGGCTGCGTGCTGCTGACGGCCGAAGCCGGGGTCGCGGGTGAGTTGAAGACTCCGCAGGGGGCCGCCGGGCGAATCGATTCGTGGCAGCCTGACTCGCTCGACGCATGCGCGGATCAATCCGCCGCTACCGCTGCGGTGCCCGACGGTGCGGTTGCTGCCGTGCCCGCCGCTCCCGGCCGCGAACCGGCCAGAAGGGCGGTCGGCGGCGTTTTCAGCCCACTCTGGTACGCCATCGGGGCTTCGCCATCGCTCGCCGCGGGGATCAGGACTCTTGACCGCGACGGCCGCCCGGCCCCGGTCAGTCGCTCGATCCCTTAAAGAGAAGTAGATAGTAGATAGTAGCCAGTAGTCAGTAGCCAGTAGCTGTTGTCTCCGCTAGTTGTTGGCTGCGGCCACCGCTCCGCCTTTCACGTGCTCAAGCTTAGCTACTGACTACTGACTAACTGCTTTCATCGTTCAGCATTTGCGCTCCAAGCCGCTCGGTAAGCGGCGCTAAGTGCTCGTTGTGAAATTCAAACGCTTTCAGACGGCAGTCGGCGGCGGGTTGGCGTGGGTTGGCGCGCCCGATCCGTTCGGGCGTGCCGCCGTCGGTCCCGTGGCGGCCGCGGCCGTCGTGCTCGTCTGTCTCTGGGGCACATGGCACAGCGGGCGGTCAGGACTCTCAAAGTTGTATACGGCTTACGGACTGGCCGCCGGTTCGCTGGCGCACGCCGACGGGGCGGTATGGCTGGACGGACGGGATCCGGAAGCACACTACGCGCGGGCGCGTTTGCTGACGGAGAATGACGAGTTCGTCAAGGCCGAGGACGAGTTGGAACGGGCGCGCTCTCTGCGCCCGCGCGACTATGTGCTGTGGCTCGAACTCGGCCTCGCCCGCGAGCGGCGGAGAGACGCGCCCGGCGCCCTCGCCGCCTTCACAGAGGCCGCGCGCCTCGCCCCCCATTACGCGCAGCCGCGCTGGCAACTCGGTAATCTGTGGCTCAGGGCGGGGCGGCCCGACGAGGCTTTCTCAGAACTGCGGCGGGCGGCGACGCGCGATCGAGCCCTGATGCTGCCCGCCATCGAACTGGCTTGGCGGGTGTTCGGCGGCGATCCGGCGGCGGTACGCGAGGCGATCAAGCCGCAAAGCGGCACGGCGAAACTCGTCCTCGCGCGCTTTCTGATTCGCCGCCGGCGGACGGAGGAAGGGCTGAGCCTGTTCCGCGAGGCCGGCGGCGCATCGTCGACCGAGCGGCACCAGATCATCAACGAGTTGCTCGGCACTGAGCACTTCGCCGAAGCCATCGAGTTGTTGCAAGGAACGGAAACGGCGGCGCGCGACCGTCAAGCGATCGTCGGCGCGCTCCTCGGCGCCGGCCGTTATGCGGAGGCTGCCGACGTCCTGCGGAAAGCCGGCTCGTCCGAGCGCGAGCGGAGTCCTGCCCTCGCCGCGCTGCTGTCGCGCCAGATGTTCGCGGAAGCTTCCGGCCTGTTGCAGGGGACCAACGCTTCGGATCAGGAGCGGCGTCTGCTGCTCACCGGGCTGCTGTCCGCTCACCGACTACAAGAAGCCGCCGAAATGATCCGCACCGGCAAGACTTCGGAGCGCGAACGCCGCATCGTGTTGGGAGAGATGATCGCCGCCAAAAAATACGCCGAAGCCATCGAGTTATTACGGGCGACGGGCGGAGCGTCAGATCAGGATTGGCGCGCCATCCTCACAGGGGTAATTGCGGAAAAACAGTACGCCACGGCCGTCGAGTTGTTCCGCGCCTCGGGCGGGGCGCCCGAACGCGACCGGCGCGCATTCGTCAACGCACTGCTCGACGCGCGGCGGTTTGGCGAGGCCTACGAACTGTGGCGCTTCGGCCGGGGGCCGGAGGAGGGTGGGCGGGGCGGTATCGCGGACGGCGGCTTTGAGGAGCAGATCGGGGCGGACGATTCGGGCTTCGGCTGGCATCTGCCGCGCCAACTGCGGGAAGTCAGTGTCGCGCCGGAGCGGTCGCCGTCTGGCGCCGGGGCGCAGAGCCTGCATGTGCGTTGGAGCGGTAACGTCAAGTCGGGGACGCGAATCATTTCTCAACTCGTGCCGGTCAATCCGGGCGCACGCTACCGCTTGGAATTCAGGGCGTGCACGCAAGACTTAGTCAGCGCCGGGCTGCCGCTGGTGACGGTCGCCGGAGCTGGCGGCCGCGACGGGGTGGCGGCCTTTCTCGCGCAGTCCGCGCCGTTGCCCGAAGGCACGACTGGGTGGCGCAGTTACGCCGTGAGCTTTACCGCGCCCCCCGACTCGGGCGCGGTGGTGGTCGCCTTGGGCCGGCAAAGCTGTCCCAGCCCGCTATGCCCGATCTTCGGCAGCACGTGGCTCGACGAATTCTCTCTGCGCGAGTTGTGAGAATCTTTAGGGCTGCACTCCCGGCCCTCTGCGGAGCGGGGAATTAACGAGGTGCCTTTCAAGCGATGTCGGTGAATGAAGTTACAGTTGTCGGGACGCCCGGCGCGCCCGTTCACTCCTTCCGCGTTCAGCCGTCGCAGGGCTGGGTGGGGCTCAAACTGCGTGAGCTGTGGGAGTACCGGGAACTGCTCTACTTCCTCGTCTGGCGCGACATCAAGGTGCGCTACAAGCAGACCGCGCTCGGCGCGGCGTGGGCCATCATCCAGCCGTTGATGACGATGCTGGTCTTCAGCCTGTTCTTCGGCCGGCTGGCCCGCGTGCCGTCCGACGATCTTCCGTACCCGATCTTCAGTTTCGCCGCGCTGGTCCCGTGGACGTTCTTCGCGCATGGCTTGCACCAGTCGTCAAACAGTTTGGTCGGCAGCTCTAACCTGATCAAAAAAGTCTACTTCCCGCGCCTGACAATCCCGCTGGCGACGGTGCTGGCCGGAGTCGTGGACTTCGCCCTCGCCTTCGGGGTGTTGTTGTTGATGATGGCGGGTTACGGCATCGTGCCGACGGTGAATGTGCTGTGGCTGCCTTTTTTCCTGCTGCTGGCGCTGGCCACGTCGCTCGGCGTCGGGCTGTGGCTCTCGGCGCTGAACGTCGAGTTTCGCGACGTGCGTTACATCGTGCCGTTCCTCACGCAGTTCTGGCTCTTCGCGACGCCGATCGCCTACTCCAGCAACCTGCTGCAGGAGCCGTGGCGCACGGTCTACGGCCTCAACCCAATGGTCGGGGTGGTCGAGGGCTTCCGCTGGGCGCTGTTGGGGACCAACACGCGGCCGGGGCTGATGGTCGCGGCTTCATCGCTCGCGGCGCTCGCGCTGCTCGTCAGCGGCGCGTTCTACTTCCGCCGGATGGAGAAGACTTTCGCCGACGTGGTGTAGCCGACCTCAGATGCGTGATGGCCGACGGCATGAGCGCGAAAGAAAGTGATGTCCGGCAACAGCGAGCAGCCGCATCGTTCTCACCGCGACGGGGGGGCGAACCGTGCCACAGACTCTACGGCTCGGTGATCGATTTTACTGCTCCCCGTAATTACTAAATTGTGATATTGTCTCGTTTGCTGAAAGTCATCAAGCTGGCCTGATAGCCGGTTGTCGGCCTCGCGCCTGATGCGTCAAGCCTTCGGTGCTTTCGCGCTTTTTAACCCACGAGCAATCGTGTTCCCACTCGATCTCATTGAACGGAGAAGCTGATGACCCCCAAAAACCTTCGACCTTCATTGCGTAACTCACCGCTCCTGTTGCCAGCGGTCTTTCTCGCTCTGCTGCTCGGGCCGGCAACCACACGTGCCGATGAGATCGCGCTCTTCAACTTCAACGACACGAACCTGATTGTGGACCGTGGCGCGGGAACTTTGTCCACTACGTTTGGCGCCGGCTTTTTTAGC
>JBOGOY010000505.1:0-4089 GCA_050748185.1 Pyrinomonadaceae bacterium | reverse complement strand
CTTAGACGCTGAGCGCGGCCCGGCCAACTTCGATGTCCGTCACCGTTTCGCTTACAACTTTATCTACGATTTCCCGCGACTGGCGGGGCGCGGCAAGGCGAGGCAACTGCTGTTCGGCGGCCTTCAACTGGCCGGGACCGGGCGGTTGCAGACCGGCCAGCCGTTCACCGTCAACAGCATCTTCGACGTGAACCTCGACGGCAACCTGACCGACCGGCTCGACACCACCGATGGATTGATCGTCACTGGCGACCGTCGCCAGCCGCTCCAACTCGCGCCCGGCGTGAACTTCTTCTCGCTGCTCGCGTCCCCCGGCCAGAATGGTCGCATCGGCCGCAACACCTTCCGTGCTGGCGGCGTAGTCGAACTCGACCTGTCCTTCGTCAAAAACTTCGCTCTCACCAGCACTCAGCGGATTACTTTCCGCACCGACGTCTTCAACTTCATCGATCGCGCCAATTACGGCGTCCCCGCCCGCTTCCTCGGCGCGCCCGCCTTCGGCCAAGCCACCGAGACCGTCACGCCGGGCCGGAGGGTCCAGTTCGCGCTGAAGTATCTGTTTTGATCGATTGGTTTTGTCAGAGACCGTTTGAAAAGCCAGACCCGCCGGTAGCTCCGTGAGGAGCGAGATGTCTGTCGCTCGCGCGTAACGGATGACAACCAAGCTCCGTAGGAGCGGAATGTCGAAACATTTCGCTCCTACGGAGCTACGCACGAAAAAAGCACGGGCTACAAACATTCCGTCCCTGATGGGGCTTTCAGATGGTGGACGGCTTTATGAACTCGGCGGAGTACCGGCTCAGGTTCGGCCCCAATACACAGTAAACCAAGAGTCCAAAGTCCAAAGTCAAGAAAGCGTTTTTGACTTTGGACTCTGGACTTTGGGTTTTGGACTATTTTTGTTCGTCGTGCAGCGTAGTCAGCCGGCGAATCTCGAAGTTGCGCGCGCCGGCTGGAGTCCGCACCGTCACTTCGTCGCCTTCTTCGCGGCCCATTAGACTTTTGCCGACGGGCGAGGTGGTGGAGATGAGACCTCCGGCCGGGTCGCTCTCCTCGGGGGTGACGAGGCGGTAAGTGACTTCCTCGTCGCGCTCGGCGTCGTAGAGCAGGAGCGTCGAGCCGTAAGCCGCCTTGCCGTGCGGCACTTTCGAGGTGTCGATCGAGGCGACTTCGCTCAGGCGCTGGCGCAACTGGCCGATGCGCGCCTGCACGAACTGCTGGCGCGCGAGCGCCGCGTGATACTCCGCGTTCTCGCGCAGATCACCGAACTCCTTAGCCCGCTTGATCTCACGCGGCAAATGAACGCGCAACTCCGTCTCCAACTCACCCAACTCGGCTTGCAATCTGTCTTTAACGGCTTGTGTCATGACTCAGTAGCCAGTAGCCAGTAGCCAGTAGCCAGCATGAAGACGTTCTTCTACTGGCTACTGGCTACTGGCTACTGTTTTAGCATCCTCCCTGTCCGTGATACTTCGCTTCGTCGGGCGCGCCGAACGAGACGCCGACATCGCGCGCGGTGCGGATCAGTTGGCTCTCGGGCGAGACGCATTTGAGGTTCGCGATCGCCTTCGAGAGCGGGACGGTGATGATGTCGGCCGCGTGCAGGGCGACCATGCGCCCGTGCTCGCCGCGCATCAGGGCGCGCACCGCGCACGAGCCGTAGTTGGTCGCCAGCATCCGGTCGAATGCGTTCGGCGAACCGCCGCGCTGGAGGTGGCCGAGCACCACGCAGCGCGACTCTTTGCCCGTCAGCCGGTCGATCTCGTGCGCGACGTGGTTGCCGACGCCTCCGAGGCGCGGCGCGTGCTGGCGATCACCCGCGTCGAGATAAATCTCCCGGCCCCCGCGCTCGCACGCGCCCTCGGCGGCGACGATGATGCTGAACTGGGAATCGCAGCGCTCGCGTTCGCGCACCTTCTCGGCCACCGACTCCATCGAGAAGGGAATCTCTGGAATCAGAATCACGTCGGCCCCGCCGGCGATCCCCGAGTGCAGCGCGATCCACCCGGCGTGGCGGCCCATCACTTCGAGGACCATCACGCGGTCGTGCGACGCGGCGGTGGTGTGCAGTCGATCGAGCGCCTCGGTGGCGATGTCGAGCGCGGTGACGAAGCCGAAGGTCAACTCCGTGCAAGCCAGATCGTTGT
Source organism: Pyrinomonadaceae bacterium (assembly GCA_050748185.1). Lineage (GTDB taxonomy): Bacteria > Acidobacteriota > Blastocatellia > Pyrinomonadales > Pyrinomonadaceae > JACCRA01. Next base: position 1,942 of record JBOGOY010000505.1, on the reverse strand, counting down.
CAATCGTCTTCGGCACGCCGATGACCGGGACGCCCAACTTGTCGAACTCGGCGGCGATCCCCAAAGAGCCCTCGCCGCCCAACACCACGAGGCCGTCGATGCCGAGTTTCCCCAAGTTCTCATAGGCTTCGCGGTAGACGGTTTCGGGCTTGACGTCGCCGCCCTCGGCGCGATCGACGAAGCGCCCGCGGTTGCGCGTGCCGAGGATCGTCCCGCCGCGCGGCAACAGACCCCGCACGTCCGCAGGCTTCAATTCGCGCGTGCGGGTTTCGCCGATCAGCCCCTCGAAGCTGTCCTCGATGCCGACAACGCGCAGGCCATACTCCGAGACGGCGGTCTTCACCACCGCGCGGATCACCGCGTTCAGCCCCGGCGCGTCGCCGCCGCCCGTCACTAACCCTATCGTTCGGATTGCCATGTAGGTTTCAGATTCCAAGTTTCAGGTTTCAGCCATCTTCAGTCAGATCTGAAAAGGTGGCTGCCCAACTCGAAATCAGGGGTGACATCTCCAACTTGAGGCATCGCGAGATGACCTCCCTTTCAAGAATTCGCTGAAACTGTCGTTTGGTTTGCTTGATGCGCGTTTAGACTACAGTCAGAGCCTTTGGAATTCAAGCGCGTTGCGTCTAGCATGAGGCAGAGGCCGAACACCCCATGAAACAAGCGACAGTCAACATCGCGCGGCGCGGGGCCGAGCGCGCACGCGGCGGGCATCTGTGGGTTTACCGCAGCGATGTGCGCGACGCGGGCGGGGCCGAGGGCGGCGCGGTCGTGTCGGTGCGCGACGAGCGCGGCCGCTTCGTCGGTCAGGCGCTTTACAGCGACCGCTCTGAGATCGCTTTGCGGCTGCTGACGTGGCGCGACGAGAAGATCGACCGCGAGTGGTGGCGCGCTCGGCTGCGCGCGTCGATCGATCGGCGCGCGGGCGTCGAACGCGAGGCCGACGCCTTCCGGCTCGTCTATGCCGAGGGCGATGCGCTGCCGTCGCTCGTCGTCGATCGGTATCGAGACCTGCTCGTCTTGCAGACGCTCTCGCAGGGGACGGAGGCGATCAAGGGGATGCTCGTCGAACTGCTCGTCGAAGAACTCGCGCCGCGCTCCGTGGTGGAGCGGAACGACGTGCGCGTGCGTCTGCTCGAAGGGCTGCCGATGACGGCCGGGCTACTCTACGGCGAAGAGCCCGGCGAACTGGAAGTGGTCCAGCACGGCACGCGCTTTCGGGTGTCGCCACTTGGCGGGCAGAAGACCGGCGCGTTTCTCGATCAGCGCGAGAACCACGCGGCGGCGGCGCGCCACGCGCGGGGCCGCGCGCTCGACTGCTTCACTTTCAACGGCGGCTTCGCCCTAAGCCTCGCGCCCGCGTGCGAGAGCGTCACGGGCCTCGACATCTCGGCCGAAGCCGTGCGCGCGGCGCAGGCGAACGCGGAGTTGAACCACGCCGCCAACGTCGAGTTCCGCGAGGCTAACGTCTTCGACGCGCTGCGCGGGATGCAGGACGAAGGACGCCGCTTCGACATCGTGGTGCTCGACCCGCCCGCCTTTGCCAAGAGCCGCGCCACCTTTCCGGCGGCCGCGCGCGGCTACAAGGAAATCAACCTGCGGGCCATCAAGCTGCTCGAACCGGGCGGTACGCTCGTCACCTGCACCTGCTCTTACCACATGACCGAAACAGACTTCCTCGAAGTCATCGCCGCCGCCGCCGCCGACGCGCGCCGCCGCCTGCAAATCGTCGAGAAGCGCATTCAAGCGGCGGATCATCCGGTGCTCGTCGGCGTTCCCGAAACTCTCTACCTCAAGTGCGTCATCGCGCGCCTCATCGACTGACGCATTGGCTCGGCCCACTTTGTTCATTCTGATACCAGCGTGCAAGCAAAAGAGAGGTGAGCCGCAGGTGCACGCGGATCAACGCAGATCAGAACCTCTTTTCTGATCTGCGTTGATC
>JBOGOY010000504.1:0-4090 GCA_050748185.1 Pyrinomonadaceae bacterium | reverse complement strand
GCGCGGTAGCGTGCTGGTCATCCATCGTCCTGCGACGTTGCTTGTCGCCTTCCCCGCGCCGCCGGTGAATCGGAGCGTTATGTTTTTCGTGTCGGGCTGCGATTGAAATTCGGATGTCGGAACTTTCACAGAATTTTTCATCGCTCTTTGACCTGCAAGTTTCGTCCAATGTCGCGCTGGAAGAAAAAGACGAGATTCGCGTTTTCTCGATTGTCGCTTTTTGGCTCAGGTTTTAGGAACTCGTTTCCCCCGAATCGCGTGTGTCAGAAACGCAGAAGAAAGCTCGTTCCTTTTCGAGTTGCTCATTGGCAACGAAATTTTCTTAACACGAATTACGCTTCGGTTTAGCTTTGTAGAACGACGGCGAAGATTCGTTTGAAGACAAAGTTGCGCGAAAGCGAACGGCGCGAAGGCAAAGAAGCGCGGTTTGAACTTTCGTGGTTGAATCGAAAGTTGCGCGAAAACAAACGGCGCACTAAAGATGAAGGACAAACATAACAAATCATTGGACGTGAGGGCGAAACAGCGACTTTGTTATCAACGTCGTCCGTTTCCTTTCACGTTGACGCTGGCGGTTTCGCCCCACGTCAATTCAATCGTTAGACAGCTTCAATAGGAGCCCCAAGTCAAATTTAATGAATGTCAGCTTTGAAGATTTCGGAGCCAACGTCCCTGAAAAAGACCGCTACGAGCGAGGCGTTGATTACCTGCTGCACGAATTTGACCTCGGGCTTGAGGACGCTTTTTATCTCGTCAAGAATTTGAAGAATAATCATAGCAGCGTGACGATCTATGCGCCGTCAGCCATCGTTATGTTTTACATTTCTAGTGGTCAGCTATATGTCCAAATCGACGGGGATGGTTTTTGGCACGGCTCCGATTTTGACATGGACACCGCCAAAGAGATTTTGAGTGCCGCGGTCGACGGCTGCGAACATTTCGGAGAGCGCATACCGGGGACGAGCCGTGAGTGGGACGTTTATTGAGTCCTGCGCCCGCCGAACCGGGGCGCTGTCTAACAACGGCATGCACCCGACCGCGAATAGCGTAGCTTTCATCCGCGAGACTTGGCCGTAGCGAGGTTGAGAGCGCGGCGGGTGATGCCGGGCGTTCGGCGGCTACTCGTTTTTTAGTTCATCGAAGCTACAGTTGTCGCAGGGGTCAGACTCAGAGAAACCTAAACTCTCACCACACTTTGAACAAAGCCGTCGCTGGTAGCCGCTCCGCGTGGCGAGTGGTTCACATTCCTCTCTACGTGCCGCCGAACGAGTCATTGGAGCGGAGCGCGAATCAGCACCTCTCTGATCGTTAGCTCGTCTCATCATCACGCCTCCTCGCGCCCGCTCAATTCCACCGTTCGGCGCTTCTTGATTGGTATGATAAAATTCAACCTGTGAGGTTTTTGATATGACTACTAAAACCCAAGCAACTATCGAAGATTTGTACCGGCTCCCTGATAATAGGAAAGCTGAAATCGTTAGTGGAGAAATTATCCTGATGAGTCCAACAGGGGATATGCCCGGACGTGCAGGCGGCTCAATTTACGTAAGCCTCAGAGGTATTGAACGTCAGGCAAGCGGGCGCGCATATCCAGACAATGTCGGCTTTCGGGTAAGCCTGCCGAATCGCAAATCATTTAGCCCCGATGCTGCCTTCTATGTGGGAACACCTTCGGGAATGAAGTTTCTTGACGGCGCTCCGGTTTTCGCCGCCGAAATCAGGAGTGAGAATGATTATGGGAGAGATGCGGAGATCGACATTGAGTTAAAGCGTAAGGATTATTTTGCCGCCGGAACATTGGTGGTCTGGGACGTTGATTTGTTAGGCGATGATGTCATCAAAGTTTATCGTGCCTCTGCTCCAGATAATCCAAAGATTTATCGGCGGGGTGAGATTGCCGAAGCAGAGCCTGCCGTTCACGGTTGGAGAATGCCTGTGAATGAGTTGTTCGATTAGATGACCTCACCAGTTTCCAACGTAAGCCGCACCGAACAACTCATTGAACCCGACGCCTCGGTAGTCTTCCTTTTAAGATGCTCCCTTAGATGTAAATTGAATGCCTACGCTCGGCGCGGGTTAATTCGAGCGTTCGGCGGCTCGTGGCGGACGCACAGTTGAAGGGTTTTGTTCTCGCCGACCTCGCGCGTTGAGCCTCACGAAAGGAAATAGTTGCGCCGAGCGAGCCGTGCGCGATAATGCTCTCGTGTTGTTGGCGAGCGTTGTGCGACGGGCGCGTCGCTCGCGCTCCGCGTCTGTGTGGCGGTTGGATGACATGTTTGTGTGGCGTCGTGGCCTTCGTGGCGGCTCGGGTGCTGATGCGGCTTGAAATCGCTCCGCGTTCCGGCGGAGTTAAGCCGCCCCCGAACAAGCCAATGCAGCCGACCGCGCAGAGCGCGGCCTTCATCCGCAAGGCTTGCCGCTTATCAAGTTGTGTCCGCGGCGGCTGATTGGCGGCGTTCGGCGGCTTGGGTAGAAAAATGAGTACTCGTGACTCTGCTCAATGGTTGTTCGACCACACGAGAAGCGTGGCAAAGTGGAGTATCGACGATGTTTGTTTGTGGGGTTACTTCTTCACAGATCACGACCGTGAGAGGCTTTCCGCAGCAGCGCCAGCTTTGGAGCGAGTGGGCTACCGTGTGGTCGGGATTCTTGAGCCAACGCCTCAGGATGACGACCAAGATCTGCTTTTCCTCCACGTTGAGAGAGAGGAGCAGCACACGGTTGAGAGTTTGGATGCGCGAAATCAAGAATTGAATCGGTTTGCAAATGAATTCGGCGTTGAGAGTTATGATGGCATGGACGTTGGGCCGATTGATGATTCTATCTAACCGCCGCCGAACAAAGCCTTGCAGCTGACGGCGCGATAGCATGCTTCTCAAGTAACTTCTTCGCTTCAGCTCGAATGCTGATCGCGCGCCGCAGCTGAAGGCCGCCGTTAGGCCGCGCCTGAGAGCACATTGCAATAGGCTGCGCCTGTTCGCGCATAGACTGGAGAGATACCATGAAGTTCAACAACGTGATTCGCTCGGAGGTGGAGTTACGGGCGCTGATGGGCGGTCCTGTCGCCCCTCCCGTCGTTGAGAAGACGCTATCGTCGCTCGACCGGCACTGTCTGACTTTCATCAAGCGCTCACCATTCGTGCTCATCGCCTCGCGCAACGCCGAGGGGCGGATGGACATTTCGCCTAAGGGCGATGCCCCCGGCTTCGTTAAGGTACTCGACGAGCACACCCTGGTCATCCCCGACCGGCCCGGCAATCAGCGTTTCGACACCTTCCGTAATCTGTTCGAGGCTCCGCAGATTGGGCTAATCTTTCTTATCCCCGGTAAACGCGAGACGCTGCGCGTCAGCGGAAAGGCCGAGGTCGTAGGCGACTCCGAGTTGCTCGGCACGTTGGCCGCCAAAGGCAAAGTGCCGGCGCTCGCTACCGCCGTTCACGTTGACGAAGCCTTCTTTCACTGCGCGAAATGCATTATCCGCTCGCACCTCTGGCAGCCCGAGCAGTGGCCGTCACTAGAGGGTCTGCCGACGCTGGCCGAGGCGATGAAGGACGCGGCCTCAATCCCGGCACCAGTGGAGGTCGTCGAAGGGATCATTAGGGAAGATGAGGAGAATCGCCTCTATTGACGAGTGCGGCGGTCGGCCGCTAGGAGGATGGCCGAAGTCCGGAGGCGTGCCTAACAACGGCATGCACCCGACCGCGAATAGCGCGGCACTCATCCGCAAGGCTTGAAGTGTTGATGCGTTGAATGCGCGGCGGGTGATGCCGGGCGTTGTGCGCTTCGCATTTTCCTTAAGCGTTCACGAAGAGGAGAAAAATAGATGCGTGAGACTTGGCAACTCCTAGCTTCCATCTTTTTCATCGCGGCGGTTATATTCGCTGGTGTTGGATTGCATACAATGTATTCGTATGAAGCTAATCCGTCAGCGCGCATCGTCGGAGGTGATGCTTACAATTTCATCATTATTGCGGCTAGGGGCACAGGGTTGATTTGTGCTGGAATTGTATCCGCGCTACTAGGTAATGCCTTTTTGCTGTTGGCTATCTGGTCTGGAAAAGACCTAAGGATAGAGCCAAATGCTATCGGT
>JBOGOY010000503.1:0-4095 GCA_050748185.1 Pyrinomonadaceae bacterium | reverse complement strand
GCATCAGCCTGACGGTGGCGAACCTCGCGGACGAGTATTTCGAGATCGCGGTCATCCCGAAGACGTGGGAGGTGACCAACCTCTCGCGCCTGCGGGCGGGCGACGCGGTCAACCTCGAAGCCGATGTCATCGCCAAATACGTCGAACGGATTCTGACAGTAGGGAAGGCGAAGGCCGACGCGGGCAGCGGATCGTCGCTGACCGTGGAGCGACTGGCCGAGTTGGGTTACAACTGAATGCGGAAGTGACGGGTGAACAGTGGCAGGTGACAGACAGATAGTTCTTGCTTAACCGAAGCACAGAAGGTTGGAATATGGGAATTTTTCACCACGGAGGACACGGAGGGCACAGAGGCAGTCAAATGAATGCGTTTGCTGATCATATTGATTAACTGCTGTGTCCTCCGTGGTTCACTCTTCCGCCCTAATCTTTAATGGTTCGATTTTGTCACCTGTCACTCGTTACTGTTCACTGTTTTTACTTGTCACCTGTCACTTGTCACTCGTCATTTTTTGAATATGTTCTCGGACAAACTCGAATTCCTGCGCCGCCTCGCCGCTGAGGTCAACCCGTTCGGCGAGCGCGAGCGCATTGCCACCGTCTATCCGACCTACGCTTACCGTTCACCCGCGAGTCAGGGCGAGTGGACCATCCCTCTGCGCGTCTGGCTGCACAAGCCGCGCCGCATCCGCCTCGACGATCAGATGCTCGGCTATTTCGTGAATGGGCTGCTGGACGAAGACGAGGACGAAGCGGCCGAAGCCCGTTCGGGAGCGCCGCACCGGCCCGAAGAGTTGACCGCCGCCGAGTTGACGCGCCTGCGCCACTGCCTCGCCGATTTCGTCGCCGACGACGACTCGGGCGAATCTGTGACTGTCCGTTTCGATGAGGACGAAGAAGGGACCAGTTATCCTTTGAGCCGGCAGACCGATCTCAACGGCCTGATCTTTGAAGACCTGAAATTACCCGACGAGAAAGTGCGGCGGCTGCTCGAACGGCAGGGCGCGGCGGCGGGGGACCAGTGGCTGCGTCTGCGCGCCGAGTCGAACGGCGTCGAGGGGCTGGGGCGTGTCCGCGTGATGATGGAGGCGCGCGGGTTGTCGATCGTCTCCGACGTGGACGACACGATCAAAGTGACGGAGGTGCCGGCGGGGAAGAAGATCGTGCTGAGGAACACTTTCCTGCGCGAGTACGAGTACGTGCCGGAGATGCTCGCACGCTACGGCCGGGTGGGCCAGACTTACCCCGGCTATGACGGCGTGGCTTTTCATTACGTCTCCGGCAGCCCGTGGCAGATGTATCGCCTGCTGGCCGAGTTTTTAATCGAGTCAAGCGGCTTCCCGGCCGGCACCTTTCACATGAAGAGCATGCGGAAAAACATCCTCGACCCCGACAGTTGGCGCGACATCAAAAACTTCATCGCCGGCCGCGAGGCCACGTTGGAGCAGAAACTCCATCAAATCAAAACCCTGATGCGGACACTGCCCGAGCGCGACTTCGTCCTTATCGGCGATTCGGGCGAGCGCGACCCGGAAGTGTTCCGCGCCATCCGCGACGATAAAGACCTCGGCCCCCGCGTCAAAGAGATCATCATCCGCGATGTCGTGGCCGACCGCTTCGAGGGCATGACCGTGCTTGAAGCCGACCCCGTCCGCCCCGGCGTCTCGAAGTACGAATGATGGAATGCCGACCATATCGATCGTCGCGCGATGTTGAGTGTCAGGCGAGAGGGTTTCACCGCCGAGACGCAGAGGGGGCGCAGCGGAACGCAGAGACTTATTTGATTAACTTTCTCTGGGCCTATTCTGCGCCTCCTCTGCGCCTCGGCGGTGAACTGAAGATTCATCCGGCTCAACTCATCGAGAATAGACCCTGAACTGCCCAGCCGCCGCTTGACGCCACTTCGGCGCGGTGGCGGTGGCGGGCTACAATGGCAACTCAGACGCAACACGGCGCGCGTGCGCGGCACGAAGGCTGAGCCCGCACCTGCCCTGAAACCCAATCCCTGACAGCTAAGGAGTCGCAATGAAACACATTCCTCGTCCTTTCGCCGCCGCTTTTCTGGTCCTCTTCCTCGTCGCGAGCGGCGTCGCGCAAGAAGCCCGCGCGCAGGTCGCATCTCCGGCCGCCGCCGCAGCGCCAGTGATCCGGCCGGGCGACAACCTGCGCGCCGAAGGCATCCCCGCGATCCCGGCCGCGCTCGCCGAAGAGGTGCGGCGCTACACGGAATTCCGCAGCGCCGGACTCGCCGACTGGCACCCCACGCGCCGCGAAATGCTCATCGGCACGCGCTTTGGCGACACCAACCAGTTGCACGAAGTCCGTCAGCCGCTCGGCGCGCGTCTTCAACGTACCTTCTTCCCTGAAAACGTGGGCGGCGGCGCTTACGAGCCAAAACAGGGGCGCTATTTCCTCTTTGGCAAAGACCGCGGCGGCGACGAGTTTTCCCAACTCTACCGCTACGATGTCGAAAGCGGCGATGTGACGCTTCTGACCGACGGCGGGCGCTCGCAGAACGGCGGGGTCAATTGGTCCACGGCGGGCGACCGTATCGCCTACGCCTCGACGCGCCGCAACGGGGCCGACCGAGACATCTACGTGTTGGACCCGCGCGACCCGAAATCGAATCGGCTGTTGCTGCAAGTGCAGGGCGGCGGCTGGGGTATCGCCGATTGGTCCCCTGACGACCGCCAACTGCTCGTCATCGAAAGGCGCTCGATCAACGATGTCTCGCTCTACCTCGTTGACGCCGCGACCGGCACGCGACGCCTGTTGACCCCGCAGACCGCGCCCGGCGCAGAGACGGTGGCCTACTCCGGGGCCGAGTTCGCTCCGGACGGTCGCGGCTTTTACACCACGACCGATCGCGGCAGCGAGTTTATGCAACTGACCTACGTCGAACTCGCCGGGATGAAGCACACGCCGCTCACCGCCGACGTCCCGTGGGACATCGAAGATTTCGATCTCTCGCCCGACGGCCGCCTGCTCGCCTTCGTCGCGAACGAGGACGGCCGGAGCGTCTTGCGCGTCGTCGAGGCGGCGACGGGCAAGCGCCTGACGCTGCCGCCACTGCCCGTCGGCACTCTCGGCGGGTTGGACTGGCACGAGAATTCGCGCGACCTCGGCTTTACGCTCTCGACCGTGCGGACGCCGGCCGATGTCTATTCGATCGACGTGCTGACGGGCAAACTCGAACGCTGGACCGAGAGCGAGACCGGCGGCCTGAACACACAGCAGTTGCGCGAGCCGGAACTAGCCAAGTGGCAGAGCTTCGACCAGCGGACGATCTCAGGCTTCCTCTACCGGCCACCCGCGCGCTTCGCGGGCAAGCGCCCCGTCGTCGTCAACATCCACGGCGGCCCCGAAGGGCAGGCCGTCCCGAACTTCCTCGGGCGCTCGAACTACTTCTTGAACGAGTTGGGCGTCGCGCTCATCTTCCCGAACGTGCGCGGCTCTTCCGGCTACGGCAAGACCTTCCTCAAGCTCGACAATGGGACCAAGCGCGAGGACACCTACAAGGACATCGGCGCGCTGCTCGACTGGATCAAGGGGCAGCCCGATCTCGACGCCGAGCGCGTGCTGGTCACGGGTGGTTCCTACGGCGGGCACATGGCGTTCGCCGTCGCGACCTACTACCCCGAACGCATCCGCGCGGCGCTGCCCGTCGTCGGCATCTCAAACTTCGTCTCGTTCCTCGAACGCACCGAGGCCTACCGGCGCGACCTGCGCCGCGTCGAGTACGGCGACGAGCGCGACCCGGCCACCCGCGCCTTTTTCGAGCGCACCGCGCCGCTCGCGAACGCCGGGAAGATCAAAGCGCCGATGTTCGTCGTGCAGGGGGCCAACGATCCGCGTGTGCCTCTGAACGAGTCCGAGCAGATGGTCGCGCGCGTCCGCGGCAGCAACACCCCCGTCTGGTACTTAGTCGCCAACGACGAGGGCCACGGCTTTCGCAAAAAGCGCAATCAGGACTTTCAGTTTTACGCGACCGTGATGTTCATGCGGGAGTATCTGTTGAAATAGACGGGGCGGCGGGAAAGGCTCAGAAAGAATTTGAGCCACAGAGGGCACAGAGAGCACCGAGATGATGAAGAC
>JBOGOY010000502.1:0-4110 GCA_050748185.1 Pyrinomonadaceae bacterium | reverse complement strand
CGCTCATACTCGGCGCGCACGTCGGCGGCCTCGATCTCGATCTTCAACTCTTTGCGCGTCGGAGAGACTTCAACGATTTCTGTTTTCATAACGTAAAAAGCCCGCTTGCCGCTTCGTGCGTGAGCCCGAAGGCGCGGGCGTCCTTCCTGTCAATTCAAGAGGTGGCTGAAACTGATCCCCCAGCCGGCCGGAGTCTATCAGTGCGAAAGGGGGGACTCGAACCCCCACACCTTTCGGTACCAGAGCCTAAATCTGGCGCGTCTGCCAATTCCGCCACTTTCGCTCAGCGTTAGTCAGCCTATTTGTGAGGCCTCCCGGACGAAACGGGGCGTGACCTTATAGTATTTATGACAAAGCTGATTCTATAAACACCGTAGGTTAATAGAGGCGGCAGCGAATGTCTAGCGAGCAACAAAACGGGCGTGTGTCAAACTCTGGCGAGCGGCCACACGTCCACTTTGAGCGCTTCGGCGTAGTGCAGGAGAGGCCCGTCGGCAGGCGCTTGCAGTCCCTGCGCTTCGATCATCGTCGCGCGGAAATCCGTGAGACTCGCTGCCCTGAGCGGCCACGGTTCGTGAAAGATGCGGCAGCGGTAGAGACGGCCGTCAGGTGCGGCGGCGTAGAGGCAGTAACGTTCGGTCAGGAAGAAATCGAGCGCGTCGGGTTGGGTCTGCCCGAGCGGGTCGCCAATCTCCCAAGTGGCGGCGAAAGAGGCGGAGGGCGCGCCCCGGTGCGTGCGCTCCGAGCGATAAGTGATGGTCTGTCCGCGTTGGTCGAGACTCATGCGGGCGTTGAAGTAGGGCAGGTGGTAGAAGCGGCGCGCGCCCCAGACGGCGAGCGGGTTGGCGGCGTCGAGCGAGCAGAACCAGACGCCGGGCACGCCGTCGAGGTGGACGTAAGTTCGCACGTTCAATTCGTGGAACGCGCTCAGCCGCGGCACCGCTGGGAGCCAACTCTGCCGCACGCCCCACATCGTAAAAGGCACGACGCCGATCCACGCGCTGCCGTCGAAGGTGTCGATCTCAAGGCGCGACGGGATGAGTGGCCGCAACTCCTCCGCCGGCACGCGCCAATGCATGAAGAGAAGTTTACCCCACCACTGGCGCATCAAAGGCCAGCCGCCGGGGCGTGCGCGGAGCGTGAGACGATCAATTTCTCGCGGGGCAAGCATTGGCGTTCAAATAAGGACCGAACAGGCGTTTGATAATGAACCGTCAAAGCAGAGACAAACGGGAAAAGACCTGTCAGCGAGGTCACGTCCGACGGCCTACCATCCCGCGCTCGACAAGCGCCGCAAACAGCCGCTCGCCGACCACCCGGCAGTGTTCCACTTGGAAAGGCTCCGCCTCAAAGCTCGAGGAAAAAACTCTGGAGATGACGTGGCCGGCATCAAGCGCCGAATGAATCCTGCCGAGTTGACGGACAATCGCGTGTGCTTCGCGGTCGAACTCGTCCGGCGGTGCGCCGGAAAGAAGGAGGCCGTAAGGATCCCATTCGTGGATGACATCGCGCACAGCGCCGAAAGCTTGATCGTACTCCCTCTTTCTCATTTTTTCGCCCCCGGCCGTTTGGCGTTTAACGCCGCTCGTTGCCGATCCCTTCAGTGTCAATGAATTCGCGGAGGCGGGCGCGAATCTCGTCGCGGACGCGGCGGAAGGTTGAGAGGCGTTCGGCGTAGTCGCCCGGCGCGGCGGCCGGGTCGTCAAAGCTCCAATGAATCAGCCGGGTGCGGGCGGGGAAGACCGGGCACGACTCTTTCGCGTGGTCGCAGACGGTGATCACGTAGTCGAAGGCATGGCCGGTAAATTCCTCAACCGACTTCGAGCGGTGTCGGGAAATGTCGATCCCGATCTGACGCATCGCCTCGACGGCCTCAGGACGGACGCCGCCCGGTTTGGTTCCCGCGCTCGACACTTCAAAGCGTCCACGGCCGTCGTGTCTGAGCAGTCCTTCGCCCATCTGGCTGCGTGCCGAGTTGCCGGTGCATAAAATCAGAACTCCCTTCGGTTCAGGCATCATTCGTCTCGCTCCGTAGTTGTTTGCCGTGTGGCCTGCTTCGCGACGTTTGCGCCGTGCGGCACGAGCACCTCGCCGGCGCGTGCGGGCAGTGTGGGGACCAGCCAGCGGAAAAGTAGCGTCGCCGCCGCCGCGCCGAAGAGTTGCGCGAGGACGAACGCCGGCACGTCCGCCGGGCGGATGCCGGCGAAGGTATCAGTCGCGGCGCGCGCCAGCGTGACCGCCGGGTTGGCGAACGAGGTCGAGGAGGTAAACCAGCAGGCGGCCATAATATAGGCGCTGACGGCGAAGGGGACCAGTGCCGCCGGGCGCGTGCGCGCGCAGCCCCAGACGACAGAGAGTAGTCCGAAGGTAGCGACGAACTCGCTGAAGAGTTGCGCGACGCCGTGGCGCGCGTGGCCGGCGGCGAAGAATGTCGGCAAGCCGAACATCCCGTTGGCCGCTGCCACGCCCGCGAGCCCGCCAGCGGACTGCGCCGCGACGTAGGCGGTGGCCGCGGGCCAAGTGATGCCGCCCTGCGTCGCGTCGGCAATCGTCACCGCCGGGTTAAAGTGCGCGCCGGAGACGGGGCCGAACGTCAGGATCAGCGCGAAGAGGGCCGCGCCCGTGGCGACGGTGTTAGCGAGCAGCGCCAACCCGACGTTGCCGCCAGCCAGACGCTCGCCCATGATCCCAGAGCCGACTACGGCTGCGACAAGCATCGCCGTGCCGAGAGCTTCTGCGACAACACGACGGGCGAGGGACGGTTGGAGTGCGCCCGCCGCCGCCGGGCCGTGGTTCGGCTCGCGGCTCATCTCCTGATGTCCACAGGAGCCGTCATCCCGCAGCATTCGACGGCCGGCGCGGCGGCCCCGACGGACGCGCTTCCCGCTGATGGGTGCTGGCCCGCTTCGTCGGTACTGCCGGCGGCGCAACTCGGCACATCTTCGTCGCCGCACATCTGTGTCTCGCTGAGATTGTCTTCAAGGACGACGAAAGCCTCCCACTCGTTGCCGTCCGGATCCCGCACCCAAGTCTTGTCCTGAATGGCGTAGCAGCAATTGGTCTGCATCTCGTCGCGCGTGTAGAGGCCGGATGCGGCCCACTTCTCGCGCATCGCCAACACGTCGGCGGTCGAAGAGACTTGGATGCCGAGGTGCGAGAGCGCTCCCTGCTCCCCGAAAGAAACTTCGTTGAGTGTCAGGTTGAGCGGCGGGTTCGCGACGTCGAATTTGGCATAGCGGCGGCGGACCTTCGCGGGCTCGATGCCGAACAACTTGCGGTAAAACTCGGTGCTCTGCTCCACGCTGCGCACGTTCAGCGCCAAGTGGGCCTTCAGGGCTTTCACTGCCGGGATCGTCTCATTCACGTTCATTTGCTTTCACCTCGGTAGGCTGTAATATATTCGCCTCGGCGAATGTGAGCGGATGATAGCGGCGGTCTACATATCTGTCAAGACGTATTTGAAGATTTTCTGGAGGCAAAGAAAGATGAATCAGGGGAAGGCGAAAGGTTTCGGGATGGAGTTATTCTTCAAGGCGCTGGCCGATCGGACGCGGCTGCGGCTCTTGAACCTGTTGGGCGGCGACGAAGTCTGCGTCTGCTTCTTCGTCGAGGTGTTGGGGACCAACCAGCCGAAGGTCTCGCGCCACCTCGCATACCTCAGGCGGGCCGGGGTGGTCGGGGCGCGGCGCGAGGGGAAGTGGATGCACTACCGCGTCGTCGAGCCACCGGACGAGCGCGCGGCGCGCGTCTTCCGCGAGGTGCGCGCGTGGCTCGCGGAAGATCGCGAAATGCAGCGCGACCGCGAGCGACTGGTGAAAATCTGCTGCGCGCCGCAGCCACCTCTCCAACTGCGCGCCGCACCGCGTCCTGCAAGCTTGAGAAACTGAGCGATGCCCAAACCCGGCCGGCTAAAGTTCGACGGCGCTCAGGCGAGGAGGTAGAAGGCTCTCGCCTTGATGAGTAGAAAGACCCGCCCGCCGGCCCGCAGCCCGAGCGACTCCAACGCTCCCGCCGTGAGACTGGCTCGGAAAGCGACGCCCTTACCGTCGGGACACGAGACGAGCAACTCGACGAGCCCGAACTCGCGCTCCGCGACGCTGCTGATGACGC
>JBOGOY010000501.1:0-4117 GCA_050748185.1 Pyrinomonadaceae bacterium | reverse complement strand
GCCTTACTCTCCTGCGTATGCATCAATTGAAAAGCGGTCAGCGCAAAAAGCATAAAGGGTGGACATGGAGAACCGAATGAGCAATCAATCGAGCGACTCGCATAAACATACTAATCGTCTTATTCACGAGAGCAGTCCGTACTTGCTCAAACACGCACATAACCCGGTTGACTGGCACTCTTGGAGCGAAGAAGCATTCACAAAAGCCCAAGCTGAAAACAAGCCGATTTTATTAAGTATAGGGTATAGCGCCTGCCATTGGTGCAACGTAATGGAGAGAGAGTCGTTCGAGAGTGAAGAGATCGCGCGACAGATGAACGAGCACTTCGTCAACATCAAGGTGGACCGTGAGGAGCGCCCCGACGTGGATCAGATTTACATGAACGCAGTGCAGATGATGCTCGGGCACGGCGGGTGGCCGCTGACGGTGTTTCTGACGCCTGCGTTGGTCCCCTTCTACGGCGGCACTTACTTCCCGCCCGAAGACCGGCACAACCTGCCCGCCTTCCCGCGCGTGCTGCGCGGCGTGGCCGAGGCTTATCGCGCGCAACCAGAAGAGATCGCCGAGACGGCGCAGAATGTGCTCAAAGAATTGCGCCGCCTGACCGAGACGCGGGAATCCAACGAGGCGCTGTCGCCGGCGCTGCTCGACGCCGCCTATCAAGGGCTGGCACGTAATTACGAACGGCGTTTCGGGGGTTTCGGTGGCGCGCCGAAATTCCCAGCGGCGATGAATCTCGAGTTCCTGCTGCGCCAACACCAACGCACCGGCGACGCGAAGGCGCTGGAGATGGTCACGCACACCTGCCGCCGGATGGCCGAGGGCGGAATGTACGATCAACTCGGCGGCGGCTTTCACCGCTACTCGACCGACGCGCAGTGGCTGGTCCCACACTTCGAGAAGATGCTCTACGACAACGCGCTGCTTTCGCGCCTCTACCTACACGTCTTCCAAGTGACGGGCGATCCGTTTTTTCGCCGTGTCGCAGAGCACACGCTCGACTACGTCGTCCGCGAAATGACCGACGCGCAAGGCGGCTTCTACTCGGCGCAAGACGCCGACTCGGAAGGAGTCGAGGGCAAGTTCTTCGTCTGGTCCCGCGCAGAGATCGTGCGGTTGCTGGGCGAAGCGAACGCAGACTTAGTGGCTGCTTACTACGGAGTGACGGAGGGCGGCAACTTCGAGGGACAGAACATCCTCCACCTCTCGCGGCCTGCCGAAGAGGTCGCGGAAGATTTCAACCTGAGCGTCGAGCAATTTGAACAGAAAGTCGCTAAAGCCTCGCAAATACTTTTCGAGGCGCGCGAACTCCGAATCAAGCCCGGGCGTGACGAGAAGGTGCTGACGGCTTGGAACGGGATGATGCTTGCCAGTTTCGCCGAAGCCTCGGTGATCCTACATCGCCCCGACTATTTAAAGGTGGCCGAACGGAACGCGGAATTTCTCCTCGACACGATGCGGAGAGACAAAAAATTATTGCACACCTACAAGGACGGACAGGCGAAGCTATTCGCCTATCAGGATGACTACGCGCAACTCGCGACGGGTCTGCTCTCTCTCTACGAAGCGACGGGAAATCTCCGCTGGCTCAAGGCCGCGCTGGAGTTGACGACACAGATGAACGAAGAATTCTGGGACGCGGAGGCGGGCGGGTATTGCTACACGGGCCACAGCGGAGAACAGTTGATTGTCAGAACCAAAGATTTTTTTGACAACGCTACTCCGTCGGGCAATTCCGTCGCCGCTGCCCTCCTGCTGCGCGTTTTCGTCCTGACCGAAAATCAAGACTATCAGCGCCAAGCCGTCACTATTTTCCGGCTCAATCGTGACGCGATGACTCGCTACTCTTCGGCTTTCGGTTGCCTGCTCGGCGCGCTGGATTTCTACCTTTCGACCCCGAAAGAAATTGTCATCATGGGCCGGGCCGACTCAGTTGACGTGTGCCCGCTGACCAAAGAGGTTTGGAAGCACTTCCTGCCCAACAAAGTTCTGGTGCAGGCGGGCGAAAGCGATCTGCCCGAGGCGATTTCGTACCTTCCGCTTCTTCGCGAACGGCCTGTGATTGACGGCCGGGCGACGGCTTACGTCTGTGAAAACTATGTCTGCCAGCAGCCCGTGACGAACGCACAGGCGTTGGCGCGGCTGCTGCAAACCACGGCCAAGTCAGCCCGCTAAACAGCTTAAACGGTTGAACCAAATAGTGTTTTCAGGTCTCGCCTGAAGCTGTCCGACGCTAAATAAAGCCTTGACTCGTTAAGGGGAATAAGTTTATCCTCATAGTGCCAAACTTTGTTGGTCAACGTTGGCACATTCAAGTCCTGCCTCTCCCGAAAAGCTAAAACTAAAGCTTCGTCGCCGTGGTTAATGGCAGAAATGCCAATCACGAATCCAGAGATTTAACACTCGCACCACCATGCCACAAGGAAGCCTGAAGAGTATCGCCCTCGTCATCGGCGCTACGGCGTTCGCCGTCTGCGCCATCGCCATTTCCCTGCTCGACTATACGATACCGGCGGCGGGTGATCTGGTGTGGATTAGTCTCCTCCTCCTCTCCACTGTGGCAGCCGGGCGTTTCAAGCTTTCACTGACCAACGCTGACGGAAATAATCAAAGTCAAAATACGCTCGCCGTGGCATTTATCTTTCTCGGCGGGATGCTGTACGGAATCCCGGCCGCGGCCCTGTTAGCCGCGATTGACAGTCTTCTCGCCACCCGGCACGAGCGGAACCGGCGCATCAGAGTTTTCAGCGTCTCGGCCGCCATCGTCTCGATTTGGCTGGCGTTGACGATCTATCAGTTGCTGCTTCAGATGTTGACCGGCGGTTCCGTGGCCGGCGGCGGGGTCTTACCTTTCGGCTCGCTGTTCCTTCCGATGGCGGCGCTGGCGCTCGTGCAGTACGCATTGAACACTTTGGTCACGACCGCTTTCGTGGCCTTCGAGACGGGCAAGGCGCGTCTCGTCCTCTCCCGGGAAAGCTTCGTCTGGACGGCCACGGCGCAACTGGCCGGCGCGTCTTCGGCGGCTTTGTTCTACGCCGCGTGGCAGGGCAGCGGCCTTTCGTACCTTTTCGTTGGCGCTATTATCACACCCCTCGTCTACCTGCTCTATCGCTTTAACGCGCAACACGTCGCACAGGTGCGGCGCGCTCAAGCGGAGCAACTACGACACGTCGAGGAGATCGCGGCGCTGCACATGAACACCATCGAGTCGCTCGCGATCGCCAACGACGCGAAGGACCATACGACTCACGGCCACGTTCGACGGACGCAGATTTACGCGCTCGAACTGGGCAAGATACTGGGCGTCAGCGAGTCGGAGTTGATGGCGCTGCGCGCCGGCGCGCTGTTGCACGACGTCGGCAAACTGGCCGTACCCGAATACATTCTGAACAAGCCGGGCAAGCTGACCGCCGCCGAGTTCGAGAAGATGAAGATTCACACCGTCGTCGGCGGCGACATCATCAAGCGTGTCAACTTCCCTTATCCCGTCGAAGAGATCGTGCGCTTTCACCACGAAAAGTGGGACGGTTCGGGCTACCCGAAAGGCCTGCGCGAAGCTCAAATCCCTCTAGTGGCGCGGATCATCTCGGTCGTCGATTTTTACGACGCGACGCGCTGCGACCGCCCCTACCGCGTCGGCATGAAGCGCGAGGAAGCGCTCGGGTTGCTGCGGCGGATGGCCGGCAACTCATTCGATCCGCGGGTTGTGGAAACGTTCATCGCCAACATCGAGTTCTTTGATCGGCTCATTGCCGAACAGGGCATACAGGAGCAGGTGACTTCAGAGGATAACCCGGGTCTGGCCACCGCACGGCCCGACGCGGGGCTCGCCTCAGATGTGCTCGGGGCGGCCGAAGACGAACACTCGAGTCTCGGCAAACTCGTCGAGGCCCAACGCGAATTGCTGGCGCTGCACGAAATTTCGCAGACCATCGGCTCGTCGCTTAACCTGCAGGATACGCTCACGCTTGTCGCGGGCAAACTGCGCGCGATCCTGCCCTACGACACCTGCGCCATCTACCTCGTTGACGAGCGGACGTGCAAGGCGACCGCGCTCCACGTCGCGGGGACTCACGCGGAGATTTTCGCGCAACGCCGGATCACGGTTGGCGAAGG
>JBOGOY010000500.1:0-4131 GCA_050748185.1 Pyrinomonadaceae bacterium | reverse complement strand
CTTTTACCTGTGTCATGTCCGGCATTTCTTAGAGCCAGTGGCAAAATTAACTTTTCAGATAGCTCATACCGAAATGCGTTGAAAACAGAGTTGAGAGTTCAAACTTTAATTTGTTGCTGCCACGCCTCAGCGCAAACTAAAGTTTGAATTCTCAACTCTCGGTTCTTTGCTCCTCGGTATTACTCTTCATCTCCATTTAATTTTGCCACCAACTCTTAGAGCGAGTGGATCACGTGGCAGACCTTTCCCCACACCTCGAAATCCATCTCTTCGTTAACGTGAATCGGCTCGTACTCTTCGTTCTCGGGCATCAGCCAGATGCCGTCGTCGCGGACGCGCAGGCGCTTGACGGTCAGTTCGTTGTTGAGCCGCGCGATGACCACGTCGCCGTCGTCCGCCTCGGCCGCGCGGTCCACGATCAGGATGTCGTCACAGTTGATCCCAGCGCCGATCATCGAGTCGCCGCTGACGCGGACGAAGAAAGTGGCCGCCGGGTGGCGGACCAGATAGCGATTGAGATCGAGCCGGCCCTCGACCCAGTCTTCGGCCGGCGACGGAAAACCCGCCGAGACGCGCGCCACAAACAACGGCCGCAGCAGGCGCACCGCGCGCGCGTCGCGCGCCCACACGGCAGCGACATTCATAGTTGAAACCTCGGCCAACGGATGAAACACGAGCCTCGCCAGTTTACGCAAGAGGGCGCGGGTGAAGCAAGAAGTTTTTTGGGCTTAATGAGAGGAACGCAAGAGCAGCCCCGCAGATGAACGCGGAGCGACGCGGATTAAAACAACTGATTGGCTGATCCTTGTGTATCTGCGTTCATCTGCGGCTTATTCTCCCTGATTGATGCACTACCTTTTTTTTGGAATGGAGAACAAAGGAAAGCCGCGACGGAGCATAAAGGGTTATCCCTCGTGTGCTTTGTCGCGGCTCTCTTCTTCGCGCTTAAATTTTGTCCGTCACTCGCCGGCGTAAGCGATCTCCATCCGGCGGATGCGCCAGCCGGCGAAGATAAGGACGAGCGCGGTGACGACGACGAGGCTCGGGACGGAAATCCACGCGGGCGTCGGCTCGGCGACGATCGCGAACGGGCCTTCGGGCACGTGAACCGGAGCGAGCGAGTCGAGGTAGTGAATGACGCTCATCTTCTTCAACAGCGGCGGCAGCAGAAAATTGAGCCACTCCCAGCCGTAGAGCACGACGGCCGGGATGACCGGGTTGCGGAAGAAGAGGCCGACGAAGAGGAAGACCGCGCCGTAGCCGACGCAGGCCAACACCGTGATGCCCGCATAGGTCAGCAGCCGCGAGAGGCCCAGCCCCTCGAAGAAGTAGCGCGCGGCGTCGTTCGGAAAATGCGGCACGTACATCAGCAGGTACGTCATGATCGTCGCGCCGCCGAACAAAACGATCGCCGCCGTGATGCCCGACAAATACTTGCCGACGACCAGCACCTCGCGCCGCACCGGCGACAGGAAATAATAGTGGAGGCTGCGGTCCACCAGTTCGCCGCGGAAGAGGTTCATGAAAATCCACGCGCAGCCGAAGAAGACGAGCGTCCGCAGCACCAGCCCGCCGTAGAAGACGGCATAGATCATGCTAATCAGATTGATGTCGCGCCACTCGCGCGCCGGTGGCTTAAAGAGCGCCAGCACCGACAGCAGGAACACCGGCAACAGCGCGAGCAGGTAGATCAGCAGCGCGCGCCGGCCCCAGAAATTTTTGCGAATCTCAAGGCGCATCACCGCGAGCGTCTGCCGCGCCCACAGTCCCCACGCCGGCCCCGGCGCGGCGGCCTGCCCGACGACGTTCGTATGTTCTTCTGTGGCGTTCACACTGGCGCTCATTATTGTTCTCCGGCTAATGGATGACAAGTCTAATTGCAGTAAATAGTGACGAGTGATGGGTGACAGGATGAAGACAGGTTTTCTTATCACCCGTCACTTATCACTTGTCACTGGATTAAATACTGGTAGACCGCGTTCAAATCATCGTCCACCGGCGCGACCGATTCGATGGCGAGTCCGCTCTCGACGATGACATCGTTGAGCGTCAGATAGAAAGCGTCGGGCTGGCGCGTTTTGACGATGAGACCCTGACGGTCGGGAAGCATCCGCGCCTCTTCGATCCACTGGCCCTCCTGCCCGAAGAGGCGCGCGGCCAGCAGCGCGGGCCGGTCGCAGCGGACGAGGATCTGGATCGGGTGTTCCTCGATCTCGTCGCGGACCCCGTGCACGTCGCCCTCGGCCACCACGTACCCGTTGTTGATCAGGATGACGCTATCCGACATCATGTCAACTTCGTGCAGGATGTGGCTGGAGAGGACGAGGTACAGCCCTTCGTCCGCAAGTTGACGGAAGAGGCGGATGACCTCGGCGCGGGCCATTGGGTCCAACCCGTTCAAAGGCTCGTCGAGGATCAGCACCTGCGGCTTGTGCGCGATCGATTGGGCGAGGCGGATGCGCTGGCGCATCCCCTTGCTGTAGGCGGCCACTTTGCGATCGGCGGCCTCGGTCATCGAGACGCGATCGAGCGCCTCGGCGGTCAGGTCGTCGGCCTCGCGGCTGCGGTAGCCGTGGACGGTCAAATAAAACTTAATGAAGTCGCGGCCGGTCATGCCGCGCGGGAACGAATCGAACTGCGTGCAATAGCCGACTTTGCGAAACAGTTCTTCGGGCCGGTCGGGCGTCGAGCCGAGGATGCGAACGTGGCCGCGCGTCGGCTTAAGCAGCCCGGTCATCAGATTCATCAACGTCGTCTTGCCCGCCCCATTCGGGCCGACGAAACTTGTGATGCCCGGCGCAATCGAGAGGTTGACGCGATTGACGCCGAGGATGTCGCCGTAAAATTTCGACACGTCCTCAAACGTGATCAACTGCTGCCGCGACAAGGTTGAAGGATACGCGCTTGCGCTCATTACTTGACCACCTCGTAGGCCCTGACTCTCCGCATCAACAGCAGCAGGCAGACGCCGCACACCGCCGCGATCACTGCCCACGAAACCCACAACTGCGGCTCTAACAGCGTGATCTCGACGCGCTCGAATTCATTCTCAAAAGAAATCTCGCCGGTCTTGCGCTCGAACACTCCGAACAGCCCGTCCCAAATGTGGGCCATCATCACGGGGATGCTCAGAGCGTTGCCCCAGCGCGTCAGAAAGAGCGCGTTGACCATGCCGCCGAACACCGACGGGATGAAGAAAAGCCCCAAAAGCGCCGCGCTCGCCACGACGCGCCACTTGACCCATGCCGACACCGTCTGCGACAGCAGCGCCAGCAAGATCATCCACAACCAACTGCCGGCGAGGATGCCCGTCGCGATCCACCAGTGGCGACCGATCCAGCCCGCGCCTTCCAGATAGCCCTGAAACAAAAACAGCAGCAGGCCCGGCACCCAAGTGATCAACGACAGCAGGGCGAGCACGATGCTCATCTTGCCGAGCACATACTCGGCACGCGAGAACGGGCGCGAGAGGTAGAGCGGCAGAGCGTTGTTCGCCAGATCGCGCGAGACGAGCGGGGGACCAACCAGCACCGTCACGAAGAAGCCGAACCACCCCTGCACCTCGATGAACGTCTTGAAGAACGAGCCGTCGATTGGTAACAACTCGCGCACGTCCACTTTGAGAATCGCAAGCGCGCTTGAATTGTGGTGCAGGTAGATCAAGATCGCGGCGACCAGCGGGTAGATGAAGCAGAGCGCGTAGAAGGCGACGAACAGCTTCGACTGAAAGACCTGCCGGAAAGCGTGCCGCGGGATAACGAGGAAGCGCGACCAAGCGGGCGTTAGCGCGCCCGCGTAAGGCTTGAAAGTGTGTTCGTAAACGGCCATCGCGTTTTAGTCCAAAGTCCAAAGTTCAAGGTCCAAAGTTTGAGCCCGCTTTAAAGGTCGCAGAGTTTTGAGTCAAGGCTGAACGACGAATTGACTTTGGACTTTGGACCTTGAACTTTGGACTCTCAGTTCTCCATCGCCTTGAGGAAGATTTCTTCGAGCGAGTCGCGCTTGTAGTTGAGCCGGCGGATCTGGACCCGCTGCTCGGCGGCGACGCGGAAGATGTCGCGAATTTCGACGCCCACGGGCAGCACCATCTTCATCCGCCGCTCGGTGGTCTGCGCGTACTCGCAGCCCAACGCC
>JBOGOY010000499.1:0-4136 GCA_050748185.1 Pyrinomonadaceae bacterium | reverse complement strand
CCTTACCGCGGCTCGGTACCGCTCGTCTCCGGTGAGATCGCGGAAGACTTCGCCTACTACCTGACCAAGTCGGAACAGATCCCTTCGGCGGTGTCGCTCGGCGTGCTGCTGCGCGCGCGCGAGTCGGGCGAGACGTTCATCGAGGCCGCCGGCGGGCTGATGATTCAGGTGATGCCGGGCACGGACGAGAAGTCGGTCGCCGCCATCGAGCGGGCGGTCGCACACACGCCGCACACGACGACGCTCATCCGCGAAGGCGCGGGACCAGTCGAGATGCTCCGCGCGGCCCTCGGCGACGTGCCGTTTGAACTCCTCGCCGAGCAACCGGTCAGTTTCGCCTGCACTTGCTCGCGCGCGCGGGCCGTCTCGCTCATCTCCTCGATCGAACGGACGGAGCTTGAGTCCATCCTGCGCGAAGACAAGGGCGCGGCCATGACCTGCCACTTCTGCAACGAGACGTACAGCCTCGGCGAGGCCGAGTTGGAAGGAATTCTCAGTCGGTAAGCAGTAATCGGTGAGCAGAAAAAGAAGACTGAAGCAGTAGGCAGAAAGCGGAAGGCGGTAGGAGCAGGCTCCTACCGCCTTCCGCTTTTGCTTAAAACTGTTTACCGCTCACCGCCCACGGCTCACTGTTTGGACACTAACAGATCGTAGTTGCCGGCTTGCCGGTGGTGTTCGTCGAGCGAGCCGATGACGTCGGAAGTCTCTTCGAGCATCTGCTTGGTCATCGCGATCGAATCGCTCAGTTGCTCGAAGTCGAGCGCGGAGACGCGCTCGGGCGTCGGGAGCGTGACGACCTGATCGTTGACGAGGCCGAAGAAATTTTCGATCGACTGAAGTTGCCCTTCGACGAGTTTGACCGACTTCTCTAACTCGCCGAAAGCGGCCAAGCGGCGTTTCAGGATTTCGACGTTCGCTTGCTGGATGCGGCGGCCGCGATCGTCGGGCGCGTTCTCAACCGAGCGCTCGGCCTGCAGGAGTTGGTTCTGCACGGCTTGGCGGTTGATCGAGCGGAGGTGATTCTTGCGCCGGCGGTACACATCGAGCAGATCGACGAAATCTTCCCAACGCTGTTCGAGGCTGTGGATGTTGGGCGGCACCTCGGTCGCACCGGTGAATTTTTTGTAGTTGTCGAACACCTGCTTTTTGAGCCATTTGAGGTAGAGGACGGCCTCGCGTTCGCGCGGATCGAAGGTCTCAATCATTTTATCGCGCTGGCGGCGGCGCATCTCGTAAAGCTGATTTCGGGTGCGGCGATCGACGAGGCGGCGATAGACGGCGCTCGCCGGAATGGTGGCGAGGTACAACCCCTCGGTGACAAGCGCGGCCCCGAGCGGGATGATCGAGCCGGTGTAGGCGGCCGCCACCGCAAAGCCCGCCATGCCCCAGAAGTTGACCGGCTCCTTTACAGCCTCTTTCAAGTATTGCAGGTCGATCTTTTTTAAGTCCGCCATAACGCCCGTCACCCGGAATTTTGTAAATTAATTTATTGATGCATTGATTCATTCAACCGATGTTCCTTTTCATTGAATCAATGGCTCAAGCTACTCTTTGAGCAGCGCGCGCTCGTTCGAGTTATTCTCCCCGGCCGACTTGAGTTGCCCGACCTGTTTGGTCGTGGACTCGGGGAGCATTCCCAGCCCCTGCTTGTATTCAAGGAGTTTGTCCTGCAACTGCATGTCCATCGCCTCGCGCTCGATCTCGTACATCTGAGAGTCGATCGAGGCCGCTCCGAGTTGCATCTTGGCTTCGGCGGCGGCCGAGCGGCGGTCGATCTTGTCGCGCATCTCGTTGAAGGTCTGCGCGTCGTCGCCGAGTTGGAAAGTCTCCATCGTCTGGGCGAGTTGCTCTTGCAGTTTAGCCTGTTTGGCCTGACTGATAAGTTGCATCGCCTCGGCGGTGCGCCGCTTCATCTGGAGCACGTAGTTGTCACGCGCCTTGAGTGCCTGCTTGGACGCGACGCCGGCGTGTTCGAGTTGCTGACCGGTACGTTGGAGATCGAGTTGGGCCTGCTGGAGTTGGCCGATGTAGGCGGTCGCCACATCGTCGCGACCCATCTTGATCGAGGCCTTGATCTTCGAGTCGAATTCGACGACCTGTTGTTCGAGCCGCTCCTTGCTTTTCGCCAACAGGCGCTCGGTGGCCATCACCTGCGCGACGGAGTTATTCAGTTCGGGCACACGGTCGTGCATCTCCCGAATGGTCTGTTGCAGAATCAATTCCGGGTCTTCCGTCTTTTCGACGATGCCGCCGAACATCGCGTGCAGCGAGCGTTTCAGCCTGCTCCAAGTGCTCATTACCTTCAACTCCTCCGACTGACCCGACAACAGTTACGACTGCCGCGGGGCGTTTGTTCTTCCCGCGCCTCCCTGACGCCGCGCGCAAGCCTTGTACGTCCGCTTTCACTTCCCGGTTGCAAATAGAACGCCAAAACCTTCGAGTCGAAGTATAGCAGCAGACACACGCGCGGTGAAAGAAGGAAGAAAGTAAGCCGTGAGCAGTGAGCAGTGAGCAGGAGAAAGCAGGCCATCGGTAGGCATTGCTTTTCACAAAACCTGAGGCGCATGCTCCGACAGTTCCCCCGTGACGATAACGGCGGCGGCTTTCCGTCTCACCCGGATGCAAGCCGATGAGCGTCGAGCTTTACTCTTTACTGCTCACCGCTTACGGCTTACTAAAGCTGCCGATGTCTCGGCGATACCGCACGCCGTCCCAGCGGATGCGCGCGACGGCCGCGTAGCAGTTTCCGAGCGCCTCTGTGAGTGTGTTGCCGGTGGAGGTGACGCCGAGGACGCGGCCGCCCGCCGTCAACCAGCGGCCTTCCTCGTCGCGTTTCGTGCCGGCGTGAAAGACTTGCACTTGAGGAAATTCGGCGGCGACTTCGGCGAGTCCTTCGATCCGCGCGCCGGACTCGGGCCGTTCCGGATAGCCACGCGCGGCCAGCACGATGCAGGCCGAAGCTTCTTCGGACCATTCGACGTTGACCTGCCCCAAAGTTCCGCGCGCGACCGCCGCGAAGATGTCAACCAGATCGCTCTTCAAACGCACGAGAATCGCCTGTGCCTCCGGGTCGCCGAAGCGCACGTTGTATTCCAACACTTTCGGCCCCTCCGCGGTCAGCATCAGCCCGATGAAGAGGACGCCGCGAAAGTCCAATTGGTCCGCGCGAATCCCGGCGAGCGTCGGCTCGACGATTTCCGAGACAACGCGCCGCAACGTCGCCTCGTCCAGCACGTCCGCCGCGGTGACGGCCCCCATGCCGCCAGTGTTCGGCCCCGTGTCCCGCTCGCCGACCCGCTTGTGATCGCGTGCCGCGGGCATCAGCCGGTAGTCGCGCCCGTCCGTCCAGAACAGGAGCGAAGCTTCGGGGCCGCGCATCGCCTCCTCGATGACGACGCGGCGCGCGGCCTCGCTCCCAACGCGCCCGCCTTCCATCAACTCTGTGATGGCCTGCAAAGCTTCCCGGCGCGTCCCGGCCACGACCACTCCTTTGCCCGCCGCGAGTCCATCAGCTTTGACGACAACGGGCGACTCCTCCCCGCCGAACTCGCCCCTCAACAAACTCTCGCGCGCCTCGTCCGCGCTTGTGGCGACGCGAAAACGCGCCGTCGGAATCCGGTGCCGCGCCATGAACTCTTTGGCGAAAGACTTGCTCGATTCGAGGCGCGCGGCCTCGCGGCCCGGCCCCGCGACGGCGAGACCGCGGCGCGCGAGATCGTCCGCCAGCCCCGCCGCAAGCGGCGCTTCGCCGCCGACGATGATGAGGTCAATCCGGTTTTCTTCGGCGAACCCGGCGAGGGCCGGAACGTCGGTCGCGCCGACGGGGACGAGGCGCGCGGCCGACGCGATGCCGTCGTTTCCCGGCGCGCAGAACAACTCGACCGGGCCGCCGGCGCGCTCACGCAAGGCCCAGCAGAGTGCGTGCTCGCGCCCGCCCGAACCGATGACCAGTATCTTCATGGGTGTGATCACTTGCGGCGTCTCCGGCCGCGTGATGTTGAAAGGCGAAGCGGATGCTGGCACGGCCCCGCCGGGGTGTCAAGATCGTCGAGCAGGCACGGATAAACAAAAGCTTGACACAGTTTCGTCATAGTTATACTTTGCTGGACTCAAGGGTCGGCGATTTTCCGTTGTGT
>JBOGOY010000498.1:0-4137 GCA_050748185.1 Pyrinomonadaceae bacterium | reverse complement strand
CGCAGGAATGGGGCGTCAATGATGTCTACCTGCGACCCATCGAGCTATTATGCAAGCTCGATGGGTTACAAATTGAGGGAGGCTTATGGATAGAATACTAAAAATGCCTGTCGGTCTCAGCGTAGAAAGAGTTTCCTACCAGTTGGTAATCACCATTGATCTCCAAAGTACTCCGATACCTGAGTGGTGTCTCAACTTGTGTTTGCTCAAACAGCAATTGGCAAGCGCGCTTGTGTTCTTACTAGGAAAGAAAAAGCTCAAAATAGAGATGAACAGCGTTGAAGGATCGAGGAGGGCAAAAGTCTTCTTGGCTCCGAACCAAGTTCATGTAGTAGTACAGCCGGCAGAGTTAAATCGCTGGATGAATTTCTTCTTGAAGTATTACCGCGACGGTGTTGCGGAAGTTGACCATATTGATGTGGAGGCGCTAGTTGTTTCGGATGAACCTGAAGATGTTTACATAATTTTCATAGTTAAGGATGCTGTTCCGCCAATGCCTGCGGAAGAAGCCAGAAAGATATTGGACAAGTACGACCAATGAAAGTGGCCTAAGAGCATCCACAACTAAGCGAGCGAAGCCCGGTGATGAGTCAGGCTGGCTCTACGATGCGGCGGGCAACCAGACGCGCGCCCTCGCGCCCTCCGGCGCATGGCAGCGCTATGAGTACGACGCCGCCCACCGCCTCCTCCGCATTAAAGATAACAACGGCTACACGCTCGCCAGCTACACCTACGGAGCGACCAATCAACGCCTCGTCAGCGAGTCCGGGAGCTTTCGCACCTACTACGCGGCGGAGGGCGGGCAGGTCCGAGCCGAGTACACCGAGTACTACTCGGCCACCACGCCGCAATGGGCCAAGGCTTATGTCTATCTCGGTGGACGACTGCTCTCAACCCTCACGCCATTCTTCGGCAGCGAGCGAGTCGAGCACCATCACCCGGACCGCTTAGGCACGCGGCTGGTCAGCAATCCAAGTAGCGGGACCAGCTTCGAGCAGGCGACCTTGCCGTTCGGCAACGGCTTACCGTCGGAGTCCACGGGCGCGACCAACAGACGGTTCACCTCCTACGACCGTGGCAACGATGCGGGGCTGGATTATGCGGTGAACCGCCGCTATGTGTCAACAAGCATGAGAGACTGACCCACTAGCAAGCATCCAGTTTTGACCCACCCTTTCCCGCGCATCTGCGGTTACCATCTCGGCATTTCGCCGCAGCAGGAGACGCAGATGCTCAGATTGGAGGAGTGGATGGAAGTCAAAGATTTGCACCGGCAGGGTCATTCGATTCGCACCGTTGCTAAACTCACCGGGCGGGCGCGCAACACCGTGCGAAAGGCATTGCGCCAGAGCGCGCCACTAACCGCCGCCCCGCGCCAGCGGCACTCACGACTTGACCCCTGCAAGCCGTACCTCGAAGGGCGGTATCACGAGACCGGCCTGAGCGCCGTGCGACTCTTCGCCGAGATTGCGCCGATGGGCTATGCGGGCGGCATTGATACGTTGCGCCGCTACTTGCGCGCACTCGACGCCCCGCGTCGCGCCCAAGCAGCGGCGACCGTTCGGTTTGAGACACCACCCGGCGAGCAGGCGCAAGCTGATGGGGCTTACTGCGGTCAATACGCAGATGAGGCTGGCACGTTGCGGAAGGTCTATGCCTTCGTGATGGTCTTATCCTACTCGCGCTATCTCTACGTCGAGTTCACGACGCGGATGTGCGTCGAGGAACTGATCGGCTGTCATCAGCGGGCGTTCGCCTACTTTGGCGGCTGGCCGCACTCCATTCTCGACGACAACATGAAGCAGGTGCGGCTCGCGCCCGGTGAATGGAACCCGCTCTTCTTGGACTTCCTCTCACATCACGGCATCACGCCCAAGACGCACCGCGTCCGCCGCCCGCGCACCAAGGGCAAGGTCGAGCGGATGGTTCTCTACCTCAAAGACAACTTCCTCTTGGGGCGCGAGTTCGTTGACCTGCCGGACTTACAAGCGCACGGTCGCCATTGGCTCGACCACACTGCTAATATCCGTATTCATGCCACGCCGCAGGCGCGGCCCCTCGACCTGCTGGCACACGAGCAGTTGACCGCGCTCACGACCGTAGCTCCCTATCAACTCTGCACGAAGAGCGCGCGGCAGGTGGAGCGTGAAGGCTTCGTTCGCGTGGGCTGCAGCCGTTATTCCGTCCCGCCGGAATACGTCGGGGCGCGCGTCATCGTCGAGCAGGGAGCCGAGCGCGTGGCCGTGCGGCTACGCGCTCTGGTCAGCGCCGAACACTTGCCGGCTCCGCGCCCGGGCGCGTGCATGACGCAGCCTGAACACGTCGCCGCGCTCTGGCGCTTGGCTCTCCAGCGTGAAGCGCCGCCCGCGCGCTCTTATCAACTTGGTGCTGCACAGGCCGTCGCCGCGACTCCGCTGACCGTCTATGAGGAGGTGATCGGATGAGCATGCAGATGGAAGCGCGGGCCGTGACAGGTTTAACCGATCTCAGGATGACGACCGCCCTCTCGCTGCTTGATGCGGCCTGCCACCGGGCGGCTGCCGAAGGCTGGAGCTACAGCCACTTTCTCGGCTATCTGCTCGATGGCGAACTGGCGGAGCGACCTCGGCGCACGGTCGAGTTGAACCTCCAGTTCGCGCGCTTCCCCTATCTGAAGCGGCTCGCGGAGTTCGACTACGCGGTGCCGCCGGGCGTGGATCGGCGGCTCATCGAGGAGTTGGCGACCGGCAGATTCCTCGCTGAGGGGCGCAACATCGTCTTGCTGGGGCCGCCGGGGGTGGGGAAGACGCACCTCGCGATCAGCCTCGGCGTACTGGTGGCGGAGTTGGGGCATCGTGTCTACTTCACGACGGCGATAGAGATGGCGCGCAAGCTCACGCAAGCGATGGCGGAGAACCGGCTCTCACGGGAGTTGAAGAACCTGACGCGCCCGAAACTGTTGGTTATCGATGAAGTAGGCTACCTGCCACTGGACCAGCCGCAGGCGAGCTTGGTCTTTCAGGTCGTGAGCCAGCGCTACGAGCGGCACAGCGCGCTGATCCTGACGAGCAACAAAGCGTTTTCGGCGTGGGGCGAAGTCTTCGCGGGCGACGCGGTAATGGCGGCGGCAGCGCTGGATCGGTTGCTGCATCGTTGCACGGTGATCAATATCCGTGGTGACAGTTACCGGCTCAAAGAGAAGCGGCAAGCCTCGCAGTCAGTGTATGGACAGCCGGTCGTCGAAGTGGCGACGCGAGCATGAGCAAGCAACCGTCGGTGGGTCAAAACTGGATGCTTGCTAGTGGGTCAGTCTCTCATGCTTGTTGACACATGGACGGCGGCGCTCGACTCTGGCACGTCCCGCGCGGTGGTGCGCGCTGGCTTCGCCGACGGGGTGGAGTTCAGCAACCGCGTGAGCGGCATGTATCCGGGGCCGGCCCCCGGCGCGGCCACGCCCCTCATGCTCGCCAACGCCGGCTTCGAGACGCCGAGTCTCGGCCTCGGCCACCTCTACAACCCACAAAACGCTTCGTGGATCTTCGCCGGGGCGGCCGGCGTCAGCTATAACAACAGCGGCTTCACCTCCGGCAACCCGAACGCGCCGCAGGGCGCGCAGGTCGGATTCCTGCAACTGACGGGGACGATCTCCCAGCAGGTGAGCGGCTTCCAAGCGGGCGTCGGTTATACGGTCAAGTTCAAGGCGGCGCAGCGGGGCAACCAGACGCAGGCGGGGCAGGAGGTCGAGGTGCTGCTCGACGACCAATCGCTCGGGGTGTTCCGCCCGGCGGGGACCAGTTACAGCGCGCATCAGACGGTGAGTTTCGTGGCAACGGCCGGGGCGCACACGTTGCGGTTCGTGGGGCGCAACCCCGCGGGCGGGGATAACACGGCCTTCATCGACGACGTGCGGGTGGAAGGCATGGCGGGCGGCGGGGGCGGCGGCCCCGTGCCGCGCGACGGGCACGCATACCTGTCGTTCGACCCGACCACTAATCGCATCAACTCGGCGGGTTGGCTCTACGACGCGGCGGGCAACCAGACGCGGGTGCAGACGGCGGGCGGCGGGTGGCTGCGGCACGAGTACGACGCCGCCAACCGTCTCGTCAGAGTCAAGGCCGACGACAACACCACGGTCATCGCCGCCTACACCTACGGCGA
>JBOGOY010000497.1:0-4145 GCA_050748185.1 Pyrinomonadaceae bacterium | reverse complement strand
AGTCCAAAGTCCAAAGTCCAAGGTCCAAGGTCCGAATACTGCTTTGGACTTTGGACTTATTTACTGACCGTGATCTCGCGGGTCGTCGAGTTGTAACCGCCGTTATCGACCACGTTGCCGGCGCGGTCCACGAGTTCGAGCTTGACCGAGTGCGCGCCCGCCCCCCAGCCACTCAGCCAGACGGGCTCCCACTTGTCCATGAATTTCGCCTCGCCGCCGTCCACCGAGTAGCGCACGCGATATTCGCCGCCGTCCGCTTGCAGCTTCGCGTTCGACAGCCAGAAGTCGATCATGATGGCGTCGGCGTCCGCGCCCTTGTATTCGCCTTTCGGGCGGCTGTAGGTCAGCAGCGGCTTGGCGCGATCGATCGTCCCGGCCTGACTCGCCGACACGTCTTTACCCTCGCGCGGCGCGGCGTTGGCATTGGCGGCGTTGGCGTTATTAGCGTTCGCCGCGTTCGCGTTGGTGTTTCTGTTTGCGGCGTTGCTGTTGTTGTTAGCCATCGTCTGCCCGGTGGCGGTGGTGGTCGGCCGCGAGGCGTCGCCGCCGCCTCTGACGTTGAACGTCACCATCTGGAACGAGCCGTCGTTCTTGTAGCTCTCGTGCCACGGCCGTGAGGCAAAGACGCGCAGCGTATGCTGCCCCTCGGTGACGTTACGCAACTCGAACGGCTGATCGAGGTTGTAGTAGGCCTCATAGGGTTGATTGTCGAGGATGATGTGGATGTGATTGCCCATCCCCGTGGTCGGGTCTTTCGAGGGTTTGTAGCCTTTGAGATCGCCCGCGAGCGCGAGTTTGACGTTGACGGTCGAGCCCGTGATGGCGGCGCCTTCGCGCGGTTCGACGAAGCGCAGGGAGGGTTCGGCCTCGTCCTGCTCGCCGCGCCCAGCCATCTGATCCTTGATCTTCTGCGGGCGCTCGACCACCGCCAGATTCTGCGCGGCGGGTGAAGGTGAAGCAGCGCCGGCCGGCGGCGTGACCGAGGTCGTCGCGGTCGTGTTAGCGTTCTGGTTGGTGTCGGTGGTCGCGCAACCCGCCAGCAGCAGCAACAGGGCGGAGACGCAGCAAATGGCCGCGCACGACGACTGCGGCGCAAGGCGTGGAGTTCTCATGCTTTCCTCCCGAATTGTGTTTGGAACTGCGGTAATTAATCACGAAGGACACTGAGCGGAAATGATGAATGCGGAATGATGAATGATGAATGAAAGACACCTGCTTCAATTCATCATTCATCATTCCGCATTCATCATTCACTCGTTCGTGCTCTTCGTGTCCTTCGTGGTTTCAATGACCGGCTCTCTCCGGTTAAGTCCGATTTACCCGCCGGCCGCCACCGGGCGCGACGCCGAACCGCTCTTGAGTCGCTCTTCGCAAGACGCCCAGTCGATGTTCGAGAAGAAGGCTTCGATGTACTTCGGGCGTTCGGCCGGCTTGTAGTCGAGCAAGTAAGCGTGCTCCCACACGTCCATCACCAGCACGGGGACAAAGCCGGCGATGTTGCCCGTCTCGTGCAGCGTGATCCAGTGGTTAGAGATGCGGCCGTTGGTCGGGTCTTGATAGCAGACGGCCCAGCCGACGCCGCGCATCTTGCCGATGCCGACGAAATCGGCCTTCCAGATGTCGTAGCTGCCGAACGAGTCGGCGGCGGCTTTCGCGAACTGCGAGTTCTTTTCGGGATCGACGTTGCCGCCCTGCTTCATGTTGCCGAAGTACCACTCGTGCAGCACCATGCCGTTGTACTCGAACCCGAGGCGGCGGGTCAGTTCCGAGTAGGCCGGCATCTCCTCCTGATCGACTTTGCCGTCCTCAAGAAACTTCGAGATCTTCTCGGTCAGCAGGTTAGTGTTGGTGACGTAGCCCTCGTAGAGCTTGAAGTGCATTTCCAGCGTCTGGTCCGAGATGCCGTTCAACCCGCCGAGATTAAACTGCTTCGGCTGGTAAGTGATGAGTTGCCCCACAAAAAGTTCCTCCTTCGGAAAACCGGGTGAATTCAACTGGCGTGAAAGATTTGCGGGACAGTCTATAACAGGCGGGGCCGCGAGGTGTAACGGAGCGGTTAACAGGGTGAGGCTTTTTGGTGTCACCCAAAACCAGCGACGGGTGACAAATGACGAGTGACAAGAGACACATCCTGTCTTTGCTCGTCACCCGTCACCCGTTACCTATCACTTACCAAGAATGATCCAGTCGCCGTGTGAAGTCGCCATGAAGAAGAGCATTGGGAGCGACAACCAAGCGTTGGTGCGCGAGGCGAGGAAGGCGCGGCGCGCGAGTTCGGGCGGAGCGGCCGGCCCCTTGCCGGTCGTGGCCGCGATGATGCGCTTCTGCGAGGGCCAGATGATGCCCCACACGTTGAGCATCATAATGACGCCCATCGCGCCGCCGATGCCGATCGAATGCGTCTTGTTGCTGGCGTAGCTTTCGCCGCTCGGAGTGGTCAACTGCCCGTTGAGCCAGTAGACGATTCCGACCGACATCAGGATGACGAGGACCGCCATAATCACGGCGAGCACGCGCCCGTCTTTGATCAGGCCACGCTGGATCAGGAAGAACTCGATGAAGAAGATAACCAGCGGGAACAATAGCCAGACGAGCAGCACGAGCCACGTGTTCGTCGTGCCGCCAAAGGCGCGCGCGTTCTTCGCGTCGGGCGAGAGGATGTACATCGCGAAGTACATCAGCCCGACCAGCACGGTGACGACCGCGCCCCAGCGAAAGTACCACAGTGCGCGCGTCAGCAGGCCGGGGTTGACCTTCTTCTTGGTGTCGGCGTCAATCTCCTTTTGCAGCGGGACGTTGACGAGATTGAAGAAGTAGAGCAGCCCGATCCACGCGATCCCGGCGACGAAGTGCGACCAGCGCAGCAGCGTGCGGACCAGAGCCGCGGCGTCAGGCGCGTGGAAAATTTCCTGAAACATCCCGAGGCCGACGGGGAGATACACGGTTGACTCGAAGAGCATGGTTCCTCCGAAAGTTTCTCAAATTGTGCGTGGTGTGGCCAGAAATGCCGGCGCAAGAACGGGCGCGAGCTTAGCAGAAACGAGCGCGGGTGGCTAGATGTTTGTCAAGAAGAGGATAGAGGATAGAGGATAGAGGATAGTTTAAATGTAAAGACCTCTTTCTACCCTCTACCCTCTACCCTCTATCCTCTACTCTTCCGGTCGCGTGCCGGGCGTGAGGCCCGAGGTGCTCGCCTGCCGCAGGACGCGCACTTCCAAATCGCTGTTGACGCGCACTTGGCAGGAGAGGCGGATGTTTTCGGCGAGGCCGGCTTCGGCCGCAAGGCGGTTATGTTCGGTGTCACCCATTTCGCCGGCGTCGCCCGCGAGCACTTCGACGCGGCAGGTCGTGCATTTGGCGTTCCCGCCGCAGCGGTGCAGGATGTCAACGCCAGCGTCCTCGATCACCAGCACCAGTTTGCGGCCTTCGGCGGCGTCGATGGTCTGGGTTCCGTCCGCGGCTTCGGCGATGATCTTCGGCATCGTTCAAGGCTCCTCGATAATTTGTCAGTTAAAAGGAAAGCGCGGCGAGTGTACACCAAGTCAATCGCGGAAAACCATCGGCGTCGCTATCCGCCCTTAAGATGAAGCACACACGAATGCCGCCGGAGTGTTGCGCTGTAACACTCCGGCGGCATTCGTGTGTGCCGTGCGTGGCTAGAAGTTAAACTTCAGCGCGAACTGGATGACGCGCGGGCTGAAAGTGTCGGTCACCCGCCCGAAAGTCGTGCTGTTGATGTCCTGATTCTCGGGGCTGAAGAAGTTGGTGTGATTGAAGACGTTGAAGAATTCCGCGCGGAACTCGACGTTCGTCCGTTCGGTGAGATTGGTGCGCTTGATCAAGCCGAGGTCCATGTTCCAGTAGCCGGGGCCGCTCACCGGCGTCAATTGCAGGCCGCCGAAAGTGCCCGCCTCGGGGTTCTGGAAAAACTCAGGGTTAGCCCGCCCGTCCGGCCCGATGAGCGATGGATCGACGATCAACGGCCGTCCGGTCGCCGGATCGAAATAGACGCCGGTCAGTGATTGCAAGTC
The DNA here is from genome assembly GCA_050748185.1 of Pyrinomonadaceae bacterium. Taxonomy (GTDB): domain Bacteria; phylum Acidobacteriota; class Blastocatellia; order Pyrinomonadales; family Pyrinomonadaceae; genus JACCRA01. The sequence continues at coordinate 114 of JBOGOY010000497.1, read as the reverse complement.
GCTGATGCTCAGGAAAGTGTTAGCGGTGTTCTTGGCTGAGCGCCCGTTTCGATTGACCGTCCCGCGGCCCGAGATGAAAGAGATGGGCCGGCCGCTGCGCTGTTCGTAGATGGC
>JBOGOY010000496.1:0-4150 GCA_050748185.1 Pyrinomonadaceae bacterium | reverse complement strand
ACGGAACTTCGTTTCATTCATCATTCCGCATTCATCATTCATCATTTCCCTAACTGACAAGATGACTGAGCAAATGAAAAAGCCGTTCGTTTCCGTCGTCATCCCCGCGCTCAACGAGGCGGAGCCGATCGGCGACGTGGTGCGCTCGATCCCGCGCGCGCTCGCGGATGAAGTCATCGTCGTGGATAACGGCAGCACGGACGCGACGGCCCGTGTGGCGCGGGCGGCCGGGGCGCGGGTGGTGTGTGAACTGAGACGCGGTTACGGGCGGGCGTGCCGGGCGGGAGTCGCGGCCGTGTCGCCCGACACGGACATCGTCGTCTTTCTCGATGGCGACGGAAGCGACTGCCCCGAGTTGATGGAACGTTTAGTTGGTCCCCTCGTCGCCGGCACGCACGACTTCGTCATCGGCTCGCGCACGCGGGGCCGGCGCGAGCCGGGCAGCATGAACTTTCAGCAGGTCTTCGCGGGCCGGATGGCCGGCCTCGCCTTGCGCTTGCTCTACGGCGTCCGCTACACCGACATGTGCCCTTTTCGCGCCATCCGCCGCGACGCCTTGCAACGCCTCGGCATGCGCGAAGAGACCTACGGCTGGAACCTCGAAATGCAGATGCGCGCGGCCCGCGCGGGGCTCAGGATTTTAGAGATACCGGTCGATCACCGCCGCCGGACGGGTGGCGAGTCGAAAGTGTCGGGCACGCTGCGCGGCACATTTCTGGCCGGCACGCGCATCCTCTATACCGTGTGGCGCATCGCATGGGAGCGTAACTGACTAAACAGTGACGGGTGACAAGTGACAAGCCAATACAATTTGCCTCCTGTCACTTGTCACTCGGTCACTCGGTCACTGTTCACTCTCCGCTCCCGTCACCCTTCGAGGTTTTATGTCAACTAAAGAATGGAGCGCCGCCGTTCTGCTCTCGCTGTCTTTCGCCGCGCCCGTGGCGTGGGCGCAAGAGTCTTTCACGCCAACCGCCACAGACGCGCGGCACGCGACCGCTCCCAAGCGGGACGACAAAGCGGCCGCCGAGCTTGAGCGGCGGGCGCTCGCGCTGCTCGACGAAGTGCTGGAAGAACAAAGCGCGCTCGTGCTGTTCGAGAACCGCGCGCGGCTGGGCTCTTCCGCCGCCGAGGTGCTCTGGGCGCGCGACCCCGCGCGGGCACGCAAAGCTTTTCGGGAAGCGATGGACGAAATAGTCGCCGCCATGCGCGGCCTCGACCAAGACCCGGCAGCGGCGGACCAGAGCCTGACCTCCATCGTCTCGCAGTTGCGCCAGCAGATGCTCCAGCAGATTGCGCCGCACGACCCCAAGTTGGCGCTCGAATTCCTTCGCGCCACGCGCCAGCCGCCGCCCGTCCAACACCCCGGCAACGATTACAAACAACCCGATCAGGAACTGGCGCTCGAGTTGATGCTCGCGCAGCAGATCGCCGCCAGCGATCCGCGCGAAGCTCTCCGGCTGGCCGAAGAGACGCTGCAAAAAGGCATCAACTCGAATCTCATCCAAGTGCTCATGCGCGTGCGCGAGACGGACGCCGAGGCCGCGAATAAATTCGCCGCCGACATCCTGAAGAAACTAAACGGAGCCGACTTCCTGCGCGACCACGAGGCGACCGGCGTCGCCGGCTTCATCCTCAACTCGTCGCGCCCCCCGTCCGCCACGACGCAGGGGACCAATGGCGGGATCGAAATCTCCGTCGGCCGGGACGCCTCTGCCAACACCCTCCGCGTGGACGCGCCGGCGCGACGCGCCCTGCTGAACGATCTCTTTCGGGCCGCGGTCGGCGTCCCCGAGGCAAGGCTCTTCTCTGGCGGAGGCGGCTATAACCTCTTCTCGACGCTGCAACAATTGATGCCCGAGTTGCAGCAACAGTTGACCCCGGCGCAAATGGCGGTGTGGCAACGCCGGAGCGCCGGGTTCGAGCAGCGCCAGAACCCGCACGGTCGCATCTACCGGGAGTTTGAGCAACTCAACCAGAACGGGACGCTGGAACGGATACTGGAAGCCGCGAAACAAGCGCCGCCAGAGGTGCGTCCGAACTTCTATCAGAACGCCGCGCGGCGGGCCTTCAGCGAAGGCGGCATCGAGCGCGCCAGAGAGATTATCGAGACCCACATCGAAGACAAGACGCAGCGCGCGCAGATGTTGCGCGACCTCGAACAGCAGCAACTCTGGCAAGCGATCGGCCAGCCCGATGTCGAACTGGCGCGTCAATTAATCGCCCGCGTCAAACAGCCGGAAGAGCGCGTGTCGATGTTGTTGAATCTGGCCGGGAATCTCGCGAACGCGAATCAAGCGTCGCTCGCGCGGCAACTCGTCGAAGAGGCTTGGAACGCCGTCGGCGGGCGGCCGCGCAATGGCGCGCAACTCTCGGCGCAACTCCAGATCGCACAGGCTTACGCGCCGCGCGATCCGGGCCGCGCCTTCGAGATCATCGAAGGATGTGTCGAGCATCTGAACCGGCTGCTCGACGCCGCGGCGACGCTCAACGGGTTCGGGCAGGAGGCTTTTCAAGACGACGAACTCAAACTGCACACCGGCTACCCGTGGAATCAGTTCGTCGATCAATTGTCGCAGGAACTGGGCGAACTGGGGCGCGTCGATTTCGCGCGCGCCCGGGCCGCCGCCGATAAGTTCCAGCGGCTCGACGCGCGCCTGCTCGCACGCCTCGGCGTGGCGCGCGCCGTCCTACTGTCGGCGACGCCGGACGAGGCACAGGGCGGCGTCACCCTGTCACTGCCTATGCAGGGGCGCAGGAAGATGCCAGTCCTCTTTATAAAATGAGTGTGAGTTAGATGTCATCGTCTTCGCCCCTGCGGGGCTCAAGCTTAGTCGATTCCACCGCTCGGCACTCACTACTTCGCGCGGAAGACCAGAAAGTAATCCATCCCGTCGCCCTTGACGAGATGGTTGTATTCTTCGGCGAGCGCAAATCCGGCGCGCTCGGCTTCGCGCACCACCTTGTCGCGGTCAAGGCCGTGGTCGTCGCCTCCGCCGTTGCGATCGATGACACCTAGAAGCGCGCCCGCACGCAGCGCGCGGCGGGCGTTTCTCAAGAGTCGGATCGGCTGCGCGATTTCATGGTAGGTCTTTAACAGCAGGATCGCGTCCACACTGTTCGCGGGCAACAGCGGGTCGTCTTCAAGACCTCTCACGGTGCGGATGTTCGGTAGATTCTCTTTAGCGGCGCGGTCGGAGATGTGCTTGAGGTAGGCCTCGTTGATCTCGACGGCGTACACGCTCCCATTATTCCCGACGCGGCGCGCGGCCCGCACGGTGAACCAGCCGGACCCGGCCCCGATGTCGGCGACGCTCGCACCTTCTTTTAATTTCAGCGCATCCATCACGCGTTCGATTTGCAGTTTCTCATCGCGCTTCGGGTCTTCAAAGATCGAGAGGCTGCCGGCGTAAGGCTCGCTCGTCGGACGCTCGATGTTGTCCGCTTCCCGTGCGGGCTCGCTTTTGGCGGGCGCTGGTGCGGGCGTCGGCGCTTGCCGCGTCGCATCGGCAGGCGCGCGCTTCGTCTGTTGGTGCAGACCGAACGCGCCGCCGAGCAGCGCGAACGACGCGACGACGAGCAGTAGCGCGTTGTGCAATAGCGAAAGTCGGCCGCAGCTTGAGAGAGTCAACATTGAATGATTCCTTTACGCCTTGAGATGTGCCCGTTGTGATGACGCCGGCGGGCCGTGTGGTTCGCCGCCGCCCCCACCGAACTTCAGGCCGTGAGGCGCGCGATGACCTGCCGGTAGCGGGCCACGCTCGCGAACTCGGGCCGAGCGCCCAACTCCGACTCGAAGCCGAGCAGCCGCGTATAAGCTTCTTCCGTTTCGGAGAGTGACGCGGGCAGGTAGTCGGCGACGACGCGGACGCCGCGCTCGGCGACGATCTCGAACCCCTGCCCTGTGAGTAAGGCGCGTAGCGCATCGGCGTCGAAAGTCCGCGCCGGTCCACCGTAGAGGGATTCCGTCACGCACTCGACAGCGAGGGCGGCGCGCGCCGCTTCGAGATCGTGGGGCTTCAATGCCGCGCGCATCACTTCGCCCGCGCGCTGGCGCACGAGCAGCGAAACCAGCCCGCCCTCGCCCAAGAGCGAGCCGAGCGCGCGCATTACCGCCGGCACGTCCGGCACGTATTCAAGCACGTTATGA
>JBOGOY010000495.1:0-4158 GCA_050748185.1 Pyrinomonadaceae bacterium | reverse complement strand
CGCCCGACGAAGGTGCGGCACAGTGTTGCGACCCTGAAAGGGTCGCAGCGTACCTGATGATTCGACCCTTTCAGGGTCGGAATATAATCTTCGATCAAACGTAGGGCGTTGCCCGACGCTATTGAATCTGTCGCTTTCAGCGATAAGAGAGAACTCTTCAGACAGCCTCTCCGCCTCTTGTCACTTGTCACCTATCTACTATTCACCTGTCACTAAAATATTTTGGGATTAATTGTCGCCGGTTGTCACTAACCGTTCGAGAAGCACCGTTGGCCTCGCAGTCGCTAACGTCGGGACTGACACTCCCGGCTCCGGACGGAGGGTGAAATGAAACGAACATTCATATTTTATACGGCGGCCTTTCTCCTGCTCGCATCGAGCGCTTTAGCGCAGGAGAACAAGACTGCCACGATTAGGTCGGGCGAGACAACTGAAGCGCGAGCCTGCCGCCGCCGGGGGCTGGAGCGTTTCAGGACTGGCCGGTACGAGGAGGCGCTTGACGCTTTCAAACAAGCAGTGGGCCTGAACTCCGGCTACGCGGAGGCGTACAACGATCTGGGCATGGCCTATGAGAAATTAGGGCGGTCTTTGGAAGCGTTGGGCGCTTACCAACAAGCCGTCGAGCTAAAGCCGGACCTTGCCACCGCCCATTACAATTTAGGCACCGCGCGCTACCATCTGAAGCAACTGCCAGAGGCCGTCAAAGCTCTCAGGCAGGCCATCCGGCTGAACCCGGAATATGCGTGGGCGCACCACAACCTCGGGGCCGCTTATTACGAACTCGGCCAATACGCGGAGGCCATCGACGCCTGCCGGCGGGCGATTAGTCTTCAACCGGCGTGGGCCGAGGCGCACGCGCAACTGGCCTCGGTCTACGCCGAACAGGGCCAATATCGAGTGGCCGCGCGGGCGCTCAATGAGGCGATTAAATTGCGGCCCGGTTGGGCGGAGGCGCACAACAGTCTCGGGGTTGCGTCTTATTACGAAGGCCGACTGGGGCGGGCGGTCGCATCCTTTCGCCGGGCCGTCATCCTCCGGCCTGACTTCGCCGCCGCCCATTTCAATCTGGGCGCGATAAGTCTCGTGCGGCGGGAGAGAGAAGTCGCACAGGTGGAATACCAACTGCTTAAATCCCTCGACCCGCAGTTGGCGGACAAACTCTACGACGGACTGACCAGCGGGATGTTATTGAAAGTGATCGATAAGCAATAGAACCTCTGGCGCTAAGTTAGTGGCGAGAGAATGATTGCCACAGAGGGCACAGAGGGCACAGAGATGCAGCCAGCGCTCTGACATTTCCCCTGACTCTGTGCGCTCTGTGTCAGGCTTTGACGGGAAGTCAAATTGATCTCGCCCGGAGCGAGGTGGGGTCAGATTGAAAGTTTGGTAGATCTCTCATCGACTTGGTGATGGTTAGAACGGTGATGGACGTGATGGGGCTGGCGAACCGGCGGCCGGGCGCATACGCTGAAGCTTCGATGAACAGTTCCGAAGAGCTGATCGCGCGTGCGCGCCGTGGCGACGAGGCGGCCTTCCGCTTCATCTTCGAGCGGTACACCCGCCCTGTCATCAGTTTCATCTTCTACATGGTCAACCGGCGCGACCTCGCCGAAGACTTGGCGCAAGAGACTTTCGTGCGCGCTTACAAAAGCATTTACAAACTCCGCGACGACGCGAAACTCTCGACGTGGCTCTTCGGCATCGCGAAGAATGTCGCCCGCGAGTCTCTGCGCGCGCGCCTGCGCGAAACGCAAAGCGTCGATTGCCATTCGGTCTCGGAGGCGTGCGACGAGCGGGCCTCGCCCGTCAACAAGCTGCTGGATAAAGAACTGGAGGGTGTCCTCAGTCACGCGCTTGCGGAATTGGGCGAAGACAAGCGTTTGGTCTTCGTGCTCAAAGTTTACCAGCGACACAGTTATGAAGAGATTTCAGAGATCACGGGATTCTCGATCCCGAAAATCAGAAACGATCTTTACCGCGCGCGGGCCGAACTGCGTCAACTCGTGAGTCCTTATCTGCTCAAAAGTGACAGGTGATAAGTAACAGGTGACAAGATCGGACACAGTTTTGCAGTATTATCTTCACTCAAGCTGCCCACGTCGCCCCACCTTGGTGGAACGCAAGGAGCCGCGCCGGGACGCGCTAAAACGGTATCACCTGTCACTGTTCACTTGTCACTCTTAAGGTATCTGGGGGTTGAATGATGAACTGTCAAGAATGCCTGCCGGCGCTTGAACTGTATCTGGACGGCGAGCTTGGAGAGCAGCGGCGCGATCTCGTCCAGACGCACCTCTCCGCCTGCCCGTCGTGCGCGGGGGCGTATGAGAGTCTGGTCCGCGAGCAGGAACTGTTTTTGAGTTACGAGGTTGACGCGACGCCGTCGCCGTCCTTCTGGGATGAAACACAGGCCCGGATCAGGAGGGAAGCCAGTCCGCCGCCGGTTGCCCCGCTCGTGCGTGTGGTGCGCCGGCTCTTCGTCACGTTCGACGTTTTCAACGCCCCGCGGTTCAGCCCGACACTGACTGTCGCGCTGCTGCTCGCCGCCATCGTCATCACCGTCGGAGTGATGCGGCAACTGACCTCGAACCGGGAGAAACTAAACAGCGTTTCCGTTGTCCAAAACGCCGGCAGCGCCGTCATCCCTCCAACGGTGCGGGACCAAGCCGAGATCACCACCACGCCGTCGCCGGTCGAGAGCAAAGCATCGAATCAGACGACGAAGGCGGGCGGGGAGGTACGCCAACCACCGGGCGGCAACTTGAACCGCGCCGAGAGAAACCGCCGGGGCGCTCTACCGGCGCGCGCGGAAGTCGCCGAGCGGACGCCGCGGAATCTGATCGCGCGCCACGGCCGCCAGCAACCGGCGACGCCCGAAGAATTGGTCCGTGAAGCGGAGCAGAAATACATGGCGGCCGTCGCGCTCTTGTCCCGCGACGTCAACCGGCGGCGCTCGCGTCTGGCCCCCGAGACGGCGGCGAGGTTTCGCCAGACGCTGGCCTCGATCGATCGGACAATTGCCGACACGAGCCGGGCCGTGCGCGAGCACCCGAGCGATCCGGTGGCCGCGCAATACATGCTGTTGGCTTATGCCAAGAAGGTCGAAATCCTCCGGCAGATGGCGAGCTATTGACCCGAGCGGAAAGTTAAAAGGCTAAACTAAACACCTGAGATGAACAGAACCGCCGTCGCTTCATGGTTAATTCTCTTGCTCTCGGTGACGCCCACGCCGGTCGTGTCCGCTGGGCTCGCCGACGCTTCGACGCGGCAGGTCTTGCTCCGGCAGGATTCGCCGCAGGATGAGCCGGCAATCGAGCGCGACGAGTCCTCCGGCCGCGTCAGCATCAAGGCTCCGCGCAACGTAAAAGTGACCGTTGACAATCGAACCACCGGGCGCATCAGTGTCACCGGCTGGGACCGCGACACGATTGAGGCTCGGGCGATGAGCGAGCAGGGTGTCGAATATGTGCGGGCCAGCGTCGGCACAGACTCTTCCGGCCTTAACGTTTTCCTGAAGGCCGACTACGCCGAAGAGAGTGAGTCGGCGGCGCGTCGCGAGGAGACTCTGTTACCCGATCTCGAAAGCCTCGCGAGCCTGAAGGCGCTAATTACGGGACGGCAAGGCGAGGGCAGAGAAGTTCACTTGGAAGTGAAGGTTCCGCGCGACGCCGAGATCGGATTGATCAAAGTGTACCGGAGTGAGGTTGAGGTGACAGGCGTCGGCACGCACATCGTCGTCAGCGGCAAGCAAAGCCTCATCAAGTTGAGTCGCGTCGGCGCGGTGGAAATTCGGACCGCGAGCGGCCCCGTCGAACTCGAAGAGGTAGGCGGATTGATCGACGTAGTCACCACCAGCGGGCCGGTGCGGGTGAAGAACGCGGGCGGCGATGTGCGGCTCCTCTCGATCAGCGGGGACGTCGAGGTGCGGTGCGCGCGCGGCCGCGTCAACGTGGGCAACGCCAACGGCCGGGTTGACCTCCTCGGCGTCGGCGGCGATGTGGACGTCACGACGGCGGGCGGCGAGATCCGCTTCGCCGGCGCGATTCACAAAGACGGCACCTATCGCCTCAAATCCATGTCGGGGCCGGTCGAGATGTCCGTGGGGCCGGAGCCCGCGGGCTTTACCGCCGTCCTCTCATCCTACCGAGGCGCGGTGGACAC
>JBOGOY010000494.1:0-4163 GCA_050748185.1 Pyrinomonadaceae bacterium | reverse complement strand
ATTCTCCGGCCGATCGAACATTGAGAAGCGCGCCGCCGGGTCGGCCTCGTTCCACGTCACCGTCCAACTCTTGTTGGTGGTCTTCAAAAAGCCGAGCAACCCCTGCGTGTCGTCCTTCGCGCGCTCGCGCACGGTCTGCTCGGGCGACCGGCGCGCGTCCCGTTCGTCTAAATGCGTCCGGCCGGGCGCGGCCTTGAAAGCGTCAAGTCCCACTTGTTGCAAAGTCATCAGCGCGATGGCTGTGATGCCGACCAGTAAAGATTCCGGCGCTTGCGCCTCGCGGGCCGCCTGCCCGGCGAGTTGCTGAACTTCAGCCGCCAGCGTCAGCCCTGCTGCGTTGCCGTCCGCCGCCGCCGCGCGCCCCTCGACGGCGCGTTTCGCCCGCGGCCAGAAACGGTGGCCGTAGAGGAACGTGTGCGAGGTATCGATTTGCTCGCGCAACGAATATTTGCCTTGAAGCAGGAGCTTTTGCGCGAGCCGGGCCGGGTCTTCGGCCTCCGCCAGCGCGCGCTGCAAAGAAATCGGGTAGAAGGCGAACCAGACGCTCGTGGCGTTGCGATCAACTTCGTGGATCGAGGGCGTCAGCTTGGCGAGCGTGTCGGCCCATGCCGCCTCGTCGTGTCGATTTAAGAATTGCTCGTAAACAGTCTGCGCGTTTGCACTCATAGCTATACTCTGGGGAAATTGGTCATTAACCAAAGCGGACAGTGTAGCGGCTGAGTTGGCGAAGGTCAAAAGCGCCGCAGCGGCACGCCGAAATGTTCAGTTGACTTGCGCGCCTTTACACGACCGGAGCAGGCGAGCGGCTAATGAGCTTTACTGAAAAGTATGATGGTTTCGCCGGTATAGGCTTTCCATTTCGAGGCGAGGTAGCAATATTGGTTCGGGAAGTCTTCTAAAAACACGCTCGTCTCCGGCTCTGCCAGATGTGGCCTGATTTCCTCTCTCCAAAAGTCAAATGTCTCGTTATTCGGAATCCACCTAGGAGGTTCTCCAATGTCGGCGACAACAAACCTTACCTCCTCTAAGCGCAGCATCGCCTTAATTCCCCCGCGCCCACATCGCAGACCTTGATCGTACTTATAAGTCTCCGGCCTACCCACAATTCCGTGAGAGGTAAGCGCGTGATTATTTTTGGCGTTTGATCCATTCAACCTGACACGCCTTTTGCGTTAAGACTTTCAATTCTTCTTTTGCCCCTTCACCCACGCCGCAATGTCGTCCACGACCGACTGCGGGACGTGGCCGGGCGTCAGGTATTCGGCCGGCGTCCCCGGCCCCTCGCCTTCGAGGAAGAGGTGATTCAGCTTCGGGTAACTTTTAGCCGTCACGTTGCCCCGGCCGTCGAGAGCGCGCCGCCAGTTGCCGAAGTCTTTCAACGTCACCTGATAATCGCGCTCGCCTTGAATCAAGAGGATGGGAAGCTTGAGGCGGCCGGCCGACTGCGCCGGGTCGTAGCCGCGCAAGTCGAGCCAGTAGGCGGCGGCGACGTTGAATGTCTCTTTGGGATCGGGGTGCGGACTTTCGGGCTTGAGGGCCTTAACGCGCGCGGCCTGCGCCTTGACCTTGTCGATCTCGGCGCGCTCGGCCGCGTCCACCGCACCGTCGAGCGCGGCCATGTACTCGTACTGCCGCACGATGGCTTCTTCGAGCGGTTCGGTCGCGCCCGCCATGATGACGAGGCCGGCGAGTAGCGGATCGCGCGCGGCGACGCGCGGCGCGAGGGTTCCGCCGAGGCTGTGGCCGAGCAGAAAGACGTGGCGGGCGTCGATGCCGGGCGTCGTGCGCCGCAGCAGGTCGAGGGCGGCGAGGGCGTCGTCGATCACCTCTTCTTTGACGGTGAGCGTGGCAGCGAGTTGGCCCATTTTGGCGGCGTGAACTTTCGTTCGCTTGTCGTAGCGCAACACCACGACGCCCTGCGACGCCAGCCCCCACGCGAGATCTCGGAAAGTCTTATTCGGCCCGTAGCTCTCGTCGCGATCGTTCGGCCCCGAGCCGTGGACGAGGACGACGGCTGGAAACGGCCCCACTCCTTTCGGCACGGAGAGTGTGCCGGGCAGCGCCCACTCGCTGCCCGCGCCGACCGTGACTTCCTGTTCGCGAAACGACTCGGGTCGCGCGTAAGCGGGCGGCTGCCACTGCGGGGCGGCTTTGGCGGCTGGCGCGAACGCTGCCTCAGCTAATGCTTCCATCCCTTGCCTGACGGCCCGGACGCTTTGCGCTTCGACTTGGAAGAGCAGCGGCGTGCGCCCCGCCTCGTCCGTCCACAACTTCAGTTCCAACTGGCCCGCCGAGGTCATGCGGAACAGGCGCGTCCGCGCCTGCCGTCCGCCGATGTCGTAAGCCTGCGCGGAGGGCGCATCGACCACGATCTCGAACTCGCGCGCCTGCGTCGGCAGGTAGAAAGTGAAACGCTGCTGGCCTCCCTTCTTCTCGTCGTACTGCACGAGCAGGAAATGAAAGTGGTGCCAGACGAGATTCTCCAGAATGACAGTCGCCTTCGCCGGCAACTGGCGTGGGGACGCCTGCCCGGCCGCGCCGAGTTTGACCGTCTCGCCGGCGAACTCCGCCGTCAGCACGCTTGCGCCGCCGGCTTCGACAGAGAAACTCACGGGTCGGCCACCGGCCGTGGCGACGGTGACGGTCTTCTGCCGCGCCGCGCCCGCCGCCGCCGGACCGACCTCGGCCTCGGCGCGCAAAGAGCCGTCCGGCTGCGTCGCGAGCCTGTAGCTTTCAGTGATGGCGGGCTGACCGCCAATCGAGGTGTTGAAGACGCCCGTGACCGTTTGGGCGCGAGCAGCAAAAGAAAGAGAAAGCATGAGCGCCACAGAGTAGAGCAGAAATTTCATGTGGGAATTGTACGGCATCGAGTTCTCGCCTGAATCGAAGCGCCGAAGCAATGGACAGGATTGACAGGATTGTCATCTCATGTGTTGCTACGGCGGCTCCCGCGAAAGCGCGTCAACTCGGCCTGCGTGAGCAGGCGACAGCATAGAGCCCCGCACGAGAGCGCAGCGGAATGCGGGGACCAGCGCAGAGAGCAACCGTAGTCCGCGCAAGCGGACGGCAGATGGCTGCTCTCTCTGCGCTGACCGAGCCGCTGCCGTTCGCTCGCGCGGACTCGGAACATTGATAACGGCGCTGCCCCCGCGTTGCGCTCTCGCTCCACGCGGGGCTTTAATCTGGCCGTCCGCTCACGCGGACTCATCGAGTCATTCCTCCATCCTCACAAGCGCGTCACATGAGTTGACAGGATGAGAGGAACGAGGCGCGGCGTCTCGTCTCTTTCCTGATTCATCTCGTCAATCCTGTCTACCCTGCCCATTTCTTCTGGCTTCGGCGTTGTCAGTCCCGTTTGTCAGGGTAACGCCTCGATGTTGACGAGGAAGCGGAAGCGGCCCGTCTGCCCGACGCCGAAGCGGAACTCGACATTGACGAGCTGACCCGGTGCGAGCGGGACCGCCGGCGCGATGGTGACGAGCGTCGAGTTGAGCCCGCCGCCCAGCAGCAGCGTCTGCGCCGGGGGCGTCTCGACCTGCGTGCCGAGGACGGGCACGGTCGTCGTGCCGTTGCTGAGAGTGATGACAAGGCTCGCGGCGTTGGAACCGACGGCACGCAGGTCGGCCGTGCCGGCCGGCGCGGGCGCGGTCGTCAGGTCCACGACGCGGAAGCGCAGCCGGCTGAGCGTCTGCCCGGTGTGGTTGCGAAACTTCCGCCGGACTGAGAGCGTGCCGAGCGGGCCGTTGGCAACGGGAGCGAAGTCGCGCGCGCGGTTCGGCGGCGCGGCGGAAGAGGCGAACGGATCGAGCAGCGCCGCCTTAATGAGGCCGTTGCGCTGGACGGGGCTTGCGAGATTTTCCGGCCCCGGTGCGCCAAGCGTAGCAGGGACCAATGTGCCGCCCGCGCGCGAGAAGGGACCGACGGTCGAGACGAGCGCGAAATCCTGCGCGTTGTCGTTTGTGTCCTGCGGCGTCCCGGAAGAAAGCCGGCGCGCCCAACTAAACTGTGTGCCGGCGGTCGCTCCGTACTCGGCGGCGTAGTCGAGGCCGGAGCCTTCGGCGAAGAGTGTCGAGACGTTCGCCGTCGAGCTGACGGCGTCGAGCCGGTTCGAGTGCGTGAAGTTGTTTGGGTTGGAGGTAGCGAAGAGCGCGAGCCCGGCGAAC
>JBOGOY010000493.1:0-4166 GCA_050748185.1 Pyrinomonadaceae bacterium | reverse complement strand
CGCTGAAACTGATGCCGAGTGCCATCTCTCACCACCTTTGATTCAAGCCTTGCGGCTGAAAACGATGCCCTGAAGTTTGCCGAGCGCGGCGGCGATGCTGAGCGCCGCCTCCGTGGGGATCTGCCGCACCTGCTCGCCGCTGGTTTGATCGATCATCTCGATCACGATGCTGCCGGTCTGGTCGTCGTGGCTGAACTTCAGCGAAATGTCCGACGGCTTGACGGCTTCTTCCAGCGCGCGCAGCGTCCGCTCTAAATCCTGCGCGGATTCCTGTCGCCCGCCTTCGGGCTGGGCAGGCGCGGCCGCGTTGTGCTTGACGGGTTCGGGCGCGGTGCGCTCGACGGCCGCCACGCGGTTGACGGGGGAAACGAAACCAATACTTCCTGACGGCGAAAGGCCGCCGATCGCGTCTGTGCTCATGTTGCCTCCGGTAATCTCAAAAGTGACAGGTAAATAGTGACAGGTGACAGGAGCCGCAGAGTGATAGGTGACAAGTGACAGGAGGAAGCAACTGTCTGCCTTGCCACCTGTCATCTGTCATTCACCATTGGTTTGACTTGTCACTTGTCACCTGTCACTCATCACTTTTGAGGATGATGTCGTCTATGGCCTAAAGGCGAGCCCCCACGTGGGAGGCTCGCCTTAAGGTTTGACCGGGCTGTCGAAAGGCGCGCTCGGTTTACCGGAGCAACGACAGGACAGCTTGGCTCGACTGGTTGGCTTGGGCCAGAGCGGCCACGCCCGCCTGCTGGAGCGTGGTCAGGCGCGCGAGGTTCGAGGCCTCGGCCGCCACGTCCGCGTCGCGCACGCGCGACTCGGCCGCTTGGAAGTTGTTGATCTGCGAGGTCGCCAGATCGATTGACGCCGAGAGGGTGTTCTGGCCCGCGCCGACTTTACCCTGCACGATGCCGAGGTTGGCAATCGCTTCCTTAACCGCGGTCAGCGCGTCTTTCGCGCCCTGAACTCCGCCCGTCGTGGAGGTCGCGCCCGCGGCGGCTTCCGCCGAAGTGGTGGTCGCCAGAGAGGCGGCGGTGGCGTCAGCGGTGTTGACGTTGACGCTGAAATCGCCCGTCGAGACGAAGCGAACGGTCGCCGCGTCGGCCGTGTCGCCGTCATCGACGACAGCGAAGATGCCCGCCGCGCGCAACGTCGCGTCGCCGTTAACGGCTGCCGCCACGTCGACGGCGTTCTGGCCGGCCGCCTGCGCGCCGCCCGAAGCGACGGTCAGGTCGTAGCTGCCGTTGGTGACGCCGCTCAGCTCGCTGCTGAGGCCGCTGAAGGTGATCGTCTGGTTGCCGGCGCCGGTCGAAGCCGCCGAAGCAATGTCCACACGGTTGAGGGCCGTGCTGTAGAGCACTTCGTCGTCATCGGTCGTCGCGCCGAAGACCGTGCCGGCCGCCGAGCCTGCCGTGTCGGAAGAGACGGCGAGGAACTTCGAGGACTCGAGCACGAGGTTCGCGCCGTCTTCGCTGAGCGAAGCCTTGATACCGGCTTCCGCCAGTTCGGCCGTGGCGTTGATGGTGCTGACCACGTTCTCGGCGCTGGTGCCGCTGGCGAGAGAGACCGTCTTGGTCGCCTGCGCGCCGCTCTCGTTGACGTACTGGAAGGTCAGGACTTCGGCGCCGGTCAGGCCGCCGGAGATGTTGCCGTCAGAGGTGATCTTCCCGATGGCGTTGCCGATATTGAGGTCGTTGAGTTCGAGGCCGACCGAGTCAACGCGCGAGTTGCTGAGGTCGATTGAAACCTGATTGTTGGCCGAGTCGGCGGTGGTGCCGCCGCCGATGAAGACGTCCAACTGCTTGTTGAAGCGGCCGGCTTCGGTGCCTGAAGCGCCGCCGAGGCCGATGTTCTGCGCCTGACGGGAAATTTCGTTGAGCAGGTTGCCGAACTCGCGCTGAAGCGTGTCGCGGTTGCCGTCGAAGGTGCCCGAGGCCGACTGCGAAGCAAGGGTCGTGGCGCGGTCGAGCAGGCCGGAAATGGTGTTCAGACCGCCGTCGACGATCTGGAGGGTTGAGAGGCCGTCGTTGGCGTTGCGGACGCCCTGACGCAGTGTCGAGATGTCGCTGCGGTAGGCGTTGGCGATGGCGAGGCCGGCGGCGTCGTCGCCCGAGTTGTTGATCCGCAGGCCCGAAGACAAGCGCTGGATGGTCGAGTTGAGCTTGCCGCCCGTGACGTTGAGCTTGGACTGCGAGTCGAGCGACCCGAGGTTGTTGATGAGTGAAACTGCCATGATTTTTATGTTCCTCCGTGAACAGTGGTGGCCGCGGCGTCCGTGCCTTGGCGGGGGTTGATGTTTCTTTCAAATTCCGGGGACGCGCTGTGCGCCCCGTACAAGGTGCATATCGAATGCGGCGCGGAAATACTTTAGGGCTGTGAAGAAAAATTTGATCCGGGGCAGGAAACGCCGTCATCAAAAGTGGCAAATAAGATGGTGGCTTAAACAGAGAAGATGATCTTTGCGGCGCTCTTTCGCGCTTTCGGCGGTTAAGGCCGAAAACTTTAACCGCCAAGAGCGCGAACAAGAGCAGCTTGCTTCACGATCTCGAGCTTCAACCGTTGAGCTACTATCCCCCAAAAAAGTTCTCAAGTCGAAAGCCCGCTTTGCCGATAAGAGGTGAACATGCGGTTTATTGGGTGAGAACCGGATTGTCGAGTCGAGATGTCCACACCCCCGGGCAGCGTCCCGAAAGGAATGAGAGATGGAGAAAGGGCAGCATGATTGGTATCGCGTGCTCGCGGACGTGGCGGGTGGCGCGCACGGCGACGCACGCGCCGGGCGCATCGCCGAAGCGGCCGTTTCGCTGCTCGGCGTGGACGCCTGCCTGATCCAGCAAGCCTTGCCGGACGGCGGGTGGCGTGTCGTGGCCTGCACGCATACCGATCAGTTGAAGGGCGAGGTTATCGAAAGCATGGCCGGCCTGCTGGCCGCCGAGGTAATGGACCGGCGTGAGTGGCAGAAAGTAGAAGACGTGCGCGCGCGTTATCCCGGCGAGTTGTCCTTGGCGCAATCAGTCCCGGCGGGTGCGGTATGCGTGCCGCTCCTCGACGAGCGTGGTGCGATGCTGGGCACGCTGGTCGCCGTGAGTTTGCGCGCGGGCGCGCTGGACGAGACGGAAGTGACGTGGCTGCGGATTGCCGCGCAGATGGTCGCGGACGGTCTGGCGCTCGGCTCAGACAACGCAGCGCATGACGAGACAGCCACGAAGTTAACCCCGGCCGAAACCACACCGAGCGCGAAGATAGAAACGGACGAAGGAACTCGAGCCCTCTCGATCCTCGTGATCGACGACGACCGCGCGGTGAACGACGTGCTCTGCCTCTACCTGTCCGAAGAAGGCTACAAGGTCGAAGCCGCCTACGACGGCCTCGAAGCGGTCAGGATATTTCGCCCCGCGCGGCACGACGTAGTGATCACCGATGTGGCGATGCCGCACATGAACGGCTGGGAGTTGATCGCCGCCCTGCGCGTGCGCGCGCCCACGGTCCCCATCATCCTCATCACGGGTTTTGCGAGCGGCAACTGGAACCCCGATTACCTGCGCCGGCAGGGCGTCATCGGCGTGCTCAACAAGCCGCTCGATCTCGACCACCTCAAAGAACTGCTCGACTCAGTCGCAAAGTCCTGACAGCACACGCCGCTTGTGAACGGCCGCACCCCCACGAATCATAAACCCCTGAATTGCTATTGGCCCATTAAGCGAGGCTACTGATACCCCTTTCAGTGATCGCGCACGACTACGAGATCGACGCGGCGGTTGAGGGCGCGGCCTTCCGGGGTCGAGTTGTCGGCGACGGGCTGCTCGCCGGCGTAACCGGCGATGGAGAGTCGGGTCTGGAGGAGTCCGCGGGCGGTGAGGCGCGCGAGGACGGCTGCCGAGCGTGCGGCCGAGAGTTCCCAGTTGGAAGGGTAGCGCAGGGTCGAAATGGGCTGCGAATCGGTATGGCCTTCGACGCGCAGGGGAGCGCGCGTGTCGCGTAGGGCGTCGGCCAGCGAGTCGATCAAGGCGTTCGCGTCGTCGCGCAACGTCGCTTCGCCCGGCGCGAAGAAACCGGCCTCGGCGAGCGAGACGACGAGACCGCGCTCGTTTGAAGTGACGCGCGCGCGCGCGCGCAAGCTTTCATTGGCGGCGAAGGCGCGCTCGACCGCCGCGCGCGCTTCCCATAGC
>JBOGOY010000492.1:0-4176 GCA_050748185.1 Pyrinomonadaceae bacterium | reverse complement strand
GGCCTGTTCCGCTGCCGGCGCGGCCGATTCTAATTCCGCCTCCGAAAACCGCGGCGTGCCGTCGGTATTGAACAATCGGCGATCAGTCACTTTAAATGTCGGTCTTTCTTCACTCATCTCTTTACACCGGGCACAACCATCGGCCCACGGGCCGCGGAATCGCCCCCTCACAGTCTGGATTGTCTCAGGAACTTACTCCGGCGATGGTAGCATCGCCTAAAGTCCAAAGTCCAAAGTCTGAAGTTCAAAGTCAATCGGCCCCCGCTTGGAACATGGCGTGCAAGACTATAGACTTTCGGACACGTCGAACCGCAGACAGGCTTTGGACCTTAGACCTTAGACTTTGGACTCAACGCCATGCCCACTTCATTCAACGACTTGGTCGCCCTGATGGCACGTTTGCGCTCGCCCGAAGGCTGCCCGTGGGACCGCGAGCAGACTTACGCGACGCTCGCGCCGATGCTTCTCGAAGAAGCCTATGAAGCCTTTGAGGCCGTCGAAGCGGCGCGCGAAGGCCGCCCCGAAGAGTTGCGGGCGGAACTGGGCGACCTGCTTTTCCAGATCGTCTTCTACGCGCAAGTCGCCGCCGAGCGCGGCGAGTTTACGATGGGGGACGTGGTGGACGGCATCCACTCGAAGATGGTGCGCCGCCACCCGCACGTCTTCGCCGGCCGACAGGCCGCCGATTCCGCCGAAGTGCTGAAGAACTGGGAGGCGATCAAGGCCGAGGAGAAGCGCGCCGCCGGCAAAGAGCCGAAGCAAGACGATTCGCTGCTCGACGGTGTTTCCGCCAAAGCCCCCGCGCTGATGGAGGCGCACCAACTGGCGACCAAGGCGGCGCGCGTCGGCTTCGACTGGCAGTCAATCGAGGACATCTTCGCCAAGCTTCACGAAGAGATCGATGAACTGCGCGCCGCGATCCGCGAGTCGGCCGAGACGGGCGCGCCGCAAGAGGCCGAGCAGGCGCGCGTCCGCGAAGAAATCGGCGACGTGCTTTTCGCCGTCACCAACATCGCGCGCCACTTGCAGATCGAGCCCGAGGCCGCGCTGAAACTCACCAACCGCAAATTCCGCCGGCGCTTCCGCCACATCGAGCAAGGTCTGAAAGCGCGCGGGCGCACACCTGATGAAGCGACGATTGACGAGATGGAAGAACTATGGCAAGAAGCTAAGGGGAAGTGACAAGCGATTCGGCCGGCCAAGGAAAGGCGAGAGCGGGTGAAGCCCACTCTCGCCTTTCGCGTCGTTTGGTTGAGGACAGTTTAGCGGTCGCTGAGATCGATCGAGCGCATGATGTTGTTGAACGCGCTCTGGAAGCCGCGGTAATCCTGCTGCGGAGCCACCGCGACCATGTAGAAGAGGTTGCCGTCACTCAGTTGCGTCGTGACGACGGTGACGACCTCGGTCTGCCCGGTCGCGGGCGACCGGCCCGAGAACGTGGCCGAGAGGGCGTTGCGGCCATCAATCGCGGTACGCTGGTACCCGCGCGATTGTTGGCGCAGGTACGAGTTGTTCTGTAACAGCCCGTTGATGTACGAATTGGTTGACTGGCGCAGGTTGTTGCCCTGCGCGTTGTCCACGCCGACCATCACGCCATGCGTGAAGATCGATTGGCCCTGCACGTTGCCGTAGGCGCCTTCGGGCGCGTAGGTAATCGAGTTGCCGCCGCCGCCGGTTTCGCGCCAGTTATCAGGAATGCTGACGCGGAACAGGTTGCCGCCCGAGTAAGTGCGGTAACGAGTGGACGGGTTGGCGACGCGCTCGCCGCTCGGGTAACGCTCGTCGTTGCCGCCGGTGTTCGTCGGGTAGTTACCGCCGCCGCGCGCGATTTCTTCCATTGAGGGCGCGCGCGACTGGCCGCGCAGACGCGCCTGAACCTGCTGGAACGCGCGCGTGTCCTGCCTCGCCGCGCTCGGGTTCCCTCTCAGCAGCGCGGCCTCCTGATTGATGCGCTCGTAGCGGTTGCCGGGATTCGGGTGGCTCGACAGCCATTCGGGGCCGCCCCTGCCGCCGCCGCTCTGCCGCTCGATGGTGCGGAACATATTCGCCAAATCGCGCGGGTCATAGCCGGCGCGCGCCATGATCTGTGCGCCGAGGATGTCGGATTGCGTCTCGTATTTGCGGCTGTACTTCAGGGCCGCCGCGCCGAAACCGATCTGGCTGCCGGCGCCGATCACTTGGCCGATGCCGCCGCCGATCACCGCGCCGGCGATCTGGCCGAGAACCGAGCCGATCTGAAACTTCTGCGTCTCGGTGGCCTGCGCCGTCGCGTGGCGCAGGGCGACGTGGCTGATCTCGTGGGCCATCACGCCCGCCATCTCGCCTTCGCTACGCGCCGCTTCGATCATGCCGCGGTTGACGTACATCGGCCCGCCCGGCAACGCGAAGGCATTGATGTCGCGCGCGTTCACCACGTCAAAGCTATAGCGAAACGCCGGCTGCTGGAACTCCGGCGGGATCGCCGCCACGAGACGACGCCCGACGCTCTCGATATAGTTGTCGATGGAGCCGTCGCGTAAAATAGGCAACTGCTGCTCGACCTGCCGCGCGGCGTCTTGGCCGAGTTTCACGTCGTCAGAGACGTTGTACTTGTTGCTCGGCATTTTGATCTGTGTCTGCGCCAGAGCCGTGAGCGGCATCGCGAAGACGGCGACGGCCATCAACCACGCCGCTAGTCTATGCGCCCGTTTATTCTGGTTTCTCATCTTTTTCTCCTCCGAAAATTGGCCTGATAAAAAACAGCGATTCATGATCCCGATACACGAAAGCGGCGTCGCCTTCGACTATCTCGGAAGGCGCGCCGCTCGAACTCAAGAGCCGCCCTCCCACATTACCCGCAGACCGCCGCACACGATCACTAATGGCACACGGGAGAGCGCCGAACTTTTCAGCCGTCCGAAACGCCGCGGCGACTTACCGCGCGGGCGCTTTTGACGGCCCTTCTTAGATGAAACGCGCATCACGCAGGTTGGCCTTTTTCACAAGAAACCAATACCGCGCGCACGGCCTCTTCACTACCGCACAAT
Organism: Pyrinomonadaceae bacterium; assembly: GCA_050748185.1. Lineage (GTDB taxonomy): Bacteria > Acidobacteriota > Blastocatellia > Pyrinomonadales > Pyrinomonadaceae > JACCRA01. The sequence goes on along the minus strand of JBOGOY010000492.1, from coordinate 1,150 downwards.
GTCACGTTTCTCTTGCAATTTATTTGCGTGCTCACCCTCGCCCGACTCACGTCTGTTGACTAAAGCATCCAGCCGACGTGGCACGAAGTACGGACAGAAACTCATCCCTGAGGAGTGCGCTTTGTAGCATCTTCGGACGCCAGCCCCGCCTCGTTGAGTAATAGAGCAACCGCAGTGCCAGCGGATGGTGAAGATTGAATCATTTGAATCATTTCTTTCATTGATTCAATGACTCGATGACTGAATCGGTTTCACTTGTTGCGAGGCTCAATGCGCTCGTCGAGCCAATGCGTCCCCTCTTCGAGCGGGGCGAGGCGATGGGGCTCGCCTTTCCAGACGCGGACCATCGAGTAGATGAGGAAGATGAAAGCGGCGAGAGCGAAAAACGTCTGGGCCAGCCCGGTGTTCCCGAAATAGCCGATGACAGTGAAGGCAAAATTGATGGCGAGGATGGACAACTGGAGCGCCAACCCCTGCGCGGCGTGAAAGCGGGCGCGCACCTCGCGGCGGGGGACAGTCAGCAATTCGATGAGCGAAGCGACGAGGCCAATGTAGAAAGGCGCGTAGGGCGCGGTGGTGGCCCACTTCTCGGGGATGTTAATGCCTGCAATGCGGCGCTCCGGCAGGTACGGCTGAGCATATTGATGTGGCGTGGGGGCAGTAGTAGTAGGGTGTGGGCCGTAGGCAATGCCGCCGGGCGGCTGGGGCATCGGGTGCGTGGGCGGTGGAACGTGGTAAGTAGTCTGCGGCGACGGTTGATTAGTTTGCGGTTGCGGCGGCGTGTTGAACATCGAACGGTAGGGTTGCGAGAGTGTCTCGTCCATCAGGCGCGTCGGAGCTTCGCCTTCGCCGCCGCCGCGGCGATGAGCGTCGCCCGTTGTCGCGCCCGTCTCGCCGGTGGTCGGCAGCGCGCGCGTCTCTTCGCCCAGTATCTCCTCGGTGCGGCGCGCGAAATCCGGATCGAGCGGATCGGTGTCGTACTTACTTCTCTTCTCTGACATATCAGACCTTTACGAAGCGCCCCCCGCGAGGGTTCGCGCCGAGAGTTCACGCGATTCGGTATTCTAACCGCTCCCAACGCTTTTCGCCTTCTAACAGGCGGAAGGCGCGCAGGCACGACGACGCGCCGCCGAGGCTGATGATCAGGTAG
>JBOGOY010000491.1:0-4184 GCA_050748185.1 Pyrinomonadaceae bacterium | reverse complement strand
CACGCTCAAGCGAGCGAATCAATGCCGACCGGAGACAGCCGACCGCCGGCTATGGAGTCTTCGGAATATAAAAAGGGCGACTGATGCGTGTACATGCGAGGCCGCCAAGCTCCCCCGAATCGTTTCGGCGATTCCAGAGGAGTTGCAAAGAACGCGCCGCGATTCATAAACGAGTCGCGGCGCGTTCTCGTTTGGCGCGCGTTTCCCATTTATTGGAAAGCTTCGTGCCCTCGACTCGCGCCCGAGTTGAAACATCTCACCCGTGCTGCCCGTAAACCGCCAAGTTCCTACAGTAGGTTCGTCATCATGACGCTTCTGGGTGCGCCGTCAATCCGCGCCGGCCGCGTGAACAACTTTGACCGTTCGACAAGGAGACCACAACAGATGACTTTCAGCAAACCGTCCTTCCCCGCCAAGTTTTTCGCGCTGGCCGCCGCGCTCGTCCTGTGCGGCGGCGCGCTGCACGCCGCCACGGCCCGTGGCGGCGACGAGAAAACGCCGGCCGCGAAAAAGATCGTCTTCACGACGAAATCGCCAGAGGCGCGCGAAATCGTGTTGCAACTCATTAAGCGCGTCGAGAGCTTCCAGTTCGGCCCGCAGGCCCAGCCGCTCGCGCAGAAAGCCGTCGAGGCCGATCCGAACTTCGCCTTTGCTCATTACCTGTTCGCGATCACTAACCCGCCGCCGCAGGCCAAGCCGCACCACGATAAGGCGCTCGAACTGGCGAAGAACGCTTCCGAAGGCGAGCGGCGTTATCTCGAAGCCATGGCGCTGACCCGCGCGCAGAAGCCGGCCGAGGCACTCGCCGCGTTCGAGGCGCTCGCCAAAGACTACCCCGAAGACCGCATGGTCCAAATGATGATTGGGCAGGTCAGTTTCAACACGGGCCGTCGCGACGTGGCGCGCGCCGCCTTTGAGCGCGCCTTGCAACTCGACGGCTCGACCCCGCGCGTTTACGGCTTCCTCGGCAACGTCCATTTGATGAACGGCGACACGAACAAGGCCCGCGAGTTGTTCAAGCAGTCGCTCGCGCGCACGCCCGAGGGGGCCGTGGCCTTCGTGCCGAACTACGGCCTCGCTTTCGCCCATACTTACGAGGGCGACGTAGCCTCGGCGCTGAAAGCCTTGCAGGACTTCGAGGTCGTGTACTCAAAATCAAGCGGCGCGCAGGACTTCCCGCCGGTCTTCATCTGGAACTCGATCGGCCGGCTGCTACTTGAGAACGGTCGTGCCGAAGAGTCGATCAAAGCTTACGAGAAGGGTTATGCGACCGTATCGGGCAGCAACCTGAGCGAGATCGAGAAGAAGACATGGCTCGGGCGACTGCATCACGGCCGCGGGCGGGCGCTGGCGAAAATGGGCAAGCACGAGGAGGCTTGGAAAGAGGCTGAGTTGATCAAAAAGATGATCGAAGAGAATGGCGAACAGGGCAAGCCGTTCTGGCCCGCTTATCATTACATCGCCGGCTATCTAAAGCTCGAAGCCAAGGATTACCCGAAGGCCGTCGAGCACCTTAAGCAGGCCGACCAAAATGATCCCTTCCAAAAGCTGCTGCTCGCGCGCGCCTATGAGCGCTCAGGCGATCAGGTCAGCGCACAGAAGGTTTACAGAGAGATCGTCGAGACGCCGCAGAACAACATCGAGCGCGCGCTCTCCTACCCCGAAGCGAAGAAAAAGCTCAAGGGCTGAAGGCGCGATCTGATCTGGGGTAGATAGCAGGGGAGGTGTCACGCGACATCTCTCCTTTCTTTATGCGTGCACCGCGGCGGCGATCGGCGCTGTGTATAATGCCGCCCGTGAAACTCTTTCTCTTACTTCTACCGGCCGCCGCGTTCGCCCTGCTTGCCGGCTGCGCCTCACGCCAGAACGAAAAGGAGAGCCGGCCGGAAGAATCTGAGTTAAGAGTTTCCGCCGCCGTCAGCCTGAAGGACGCCTTCGACGAACTGGGCCGCCTCCACGACGAGTCGCGCGCGGGGACCAAGATCGTTTTCAACTACGGCGCGTCCGGCGTCCTGCAGAAGCAAATCGAGAACGCGGCCCCGGTAGATGTCTTCGCCAGCGCCGGCACGAAACAGATGGATGCGCTGGCGGAGCGGGGCTTAATCGTCGCCGACACGCGCCGCGACTTCGCGCGCAATCAACTCGTCCTCGTCGTCCCACACGATACCGCCTTCAGGCCAACCTCATTCGAGCAACTCACCGACGAGAGGATCAAGCGACTCGCCATCGGCAACCCGAAGACTGTACCTGCCGGGCAGTACGCCGAGCAGTTGTTCACAAACTTGAAACTCTGGCAGCAACTTCAGTCCCGGCTCGTGCTGGCCGAAGACGTGCGGCAGGTACTGGACTACGTGGCGCGCGGCGAGGTGGAAGCCGGCGTCGTGTACGCATCCGACATCGTCGCCGCGGGGGACCAAATCAGTGTGGCCGCGCGCGCCGCGGGCGGGGGCCACGATCCGATTCTGTACCCCATCGCCGTGATCAGAGACAGCCGCCGGCAGACGGCCGCCCGGGAGTTCGTCGCACTGCTCCTCAGTTCGGAGGGTCAGGCGCTTCTGCACAGGCACGGGTTCCTCCCCGTCAGCCAACAATGATTTGGCCCCCGCTCAAGGTCTCGCTGGTGGTGGTGTGCGTCGCCACCGTCTTCGTCGGCGCGCTCGGCCTCGCGCTGGCATTCCTGCTGGCGCGGCGCGAATTCCGCGGAAAGGAGTTGCTGGATGCCGTGCTGACGATGCCGCTCGTGCTGCCGCCGACGGTGACGGGCTACTACCTGATCGTCCTGCTCGGGCGGCGCGGGCTGCTCGGCAAACCAGTTTACGAACTGACCGGCTGGTCCATCACGTTCACGTGGCAGGCGGCGGCGGTGGCGGCGACGGTCGTCGCGCTGCCGCTGATGATCAAGTCGGCGCGGGCGGCCATCGAGAGCGTCGAGCCGCAATACGAGATCGCCGCTTACACTCTGGGCAAGGGGGCGTGGGAAACTTTCTGGCGTGTGACGTTGCCGCTTGCGCGTCGCGGCGTGGTGGCCGGCCTCGTCCTCAGCTTCGCGCGGGCGCTCGGCGAGTTCGGCGCGACGCTGATGCTCGCGGGTAATATCCCCGGCGAGACGCAGACGATGCCCCTCGCCATCTACGAGGCCGTGATGTCCGGTGAAGATCGGCGTGCCCTCTGGCTGTCACTGATCCTCACGTTCGTCTCGGTGGCGGCCATCTACGGCACTAACAGATTGAGCCGCGCTCCGTCGGCCGACGCCTGAATTGATGTTGCGCGTCTCGATCACTAAACGTCTCACGGCGGCCCGGCGCAGGGGCGATGCATTCGTCCTCGAAGTGGCCTTCGACGCGCCGCGCGACTGTGTCACGATCCTATTCGGCCCGTCCGGCTCGGGCAAGACGACACTGCTCCGCCTTGTCGCCGGCATCCTCAAGCCCGACTTAGGCAGCATCAGACTCAGCGAACGCGCCCTCTTCGACTCAGACGAACGTATCAACCTCTCCATCCAACAGCGTCGCGTCGGCTTCGTCTTTCAGGATTACGCGCTCTTCCCGCACCTCACAGCGGAACAGAACGTGGCCTTCGGCATCCCTCGCGCCGACGGCCGCGCGCGCCGCGAACGCGCACGGGAATTGCTGTCTCTCTTTCGCTTGGAGCACGCGGCCGAACGCCGCCCCGCTGGATTGTCAGGCGGCGAGCAGCAGCGCGTCGCGCTCGCGCGCGCTCTTGGCTCCGAGCCGGCCGTCATGCTCCTCGACGAGCCGCTCGCGGCCGTGGACGAAGCGACGCGGCGCGAATTGCTCGCCGAAGTCGCGTCGGCGCAGGAGCGAGCGCGCATCCCCTTCCTCTACGTCACGCACAACCCGGCCGAAGCCGTGCGGCTCGGCGCGCGCCTCGTCGTGTTGCACGAGGGGCACGTCGCGCAACAGGGCACGCCGCTCGAAATCTTCTCCCGGCCCCGGAGTGCGCCGGTCGCGCGCGTCGTCGGCGCGGAAAACCTTTTTGCGGGCCTTGTCGTCGAGCATCGGGAACGTGAGGGGACGACGCTCGTGAACTTGGGCGGGAGCTTTATCGAGACGGGACTCCTGCCGCTCGCACCCGGCGCGTGCGTGACGCTTGGGTTGCGCTCCGAAGACGTCCTCGTCGCGCGCGAGTCGGTTTCCGGCACGAGCGCGCGCAACATCCTCAGC
>JBOGOY010000490.1:0-4185 GCA_050748185.1 Pyrinomonadaceae bacterium | reverse complement strand
TTTGCTTTTGTGATGGTCGTTTTTCGTGTGCGGATTTAATCAATGCTCACAGACTTTCACGCGAAGCCCTGCGGCTCAATGAATTTCCTTCCTTCATTCACCTCCATAGGAAAAACATCAGGCAGCGTAACATCAGTGACTACTGATTACTGACGGCTATTTGAGTTGAAAGCTGCGCGCCATCTGGTCCGTCTGGTTGCGGATGCGAAGGAGTTTGTCGCGCGAGCCCTCAAAGTGGAGGACATAGACGGTGCGATTGTCGGCTTGCAGGTAGTAGAGGCGTCCGGCCATCGGCTTACCGCCCCCGGTGTACTCGTAGGCGGAGGTGATACCCTTCAGTCGGCCGGGGAAGTTCTCTTCCTTGCCCTGAACGTAGCCGGGCTTAAAGCGCAGTTTCAGATCGTGATCGCGGCGCGCGAGTTCCGAAGCGGTGACGCCGGCCTCGACGATCTCCTTGCGGATGCGGAGCAGGCCGTCGCTGCGGTCGCCGTAGATGAACTCCTCCTGCTGGTACGCGCCGTCGCCGCGCGCCACGACGCGCCACGTCGGCGACGGGAGTTCCAGTGAATATTCGAGCCGGTCGTTGGTGTAAGCCTCCTGCGCGAATGCGGCGGAAGCGGACAGCGCCAGTAACAGCGCGCAGGCCGAATAAATTACTAGGCGTCGCATCATGGCTTTAGCGGTTGCTCCTTAATTGCTGGTGTGGCTGTTTCTGAAGGTCGGACGGCGAGTCCTGCTTACGTCCCGGTCCATACGTTCAGATGCCGCCCTTGCTGAATGTTGTTGCTTTGAACGGGTGCGGCCTTGGCGGCTTGCCGCCCATCACCTCACCTTTTGAGCAGCGGCTCCAGCGCCGCCTGTTGGGCCGCGAAAAGCTGTTTTATCCCCGCGTCGGCGAGGGCCAGCATCGCGTCCATTTCGGCGCGCGTGAAGGCCTCGCCCTCGGCCGTTCCCTGAACCTCGACGAAGCGCCCGCCGCCCGTGCAGACCACGTTCATGTCTACCCCGGCGCGCGAGTCTTCGTCGTACTTCAAGTCGAGCAGCGCGACGCCGTTGAGGATGCCGACGCTGACGGCGGCCACCGTCTCGCGCAACGGCCAACGCACAATTTTACCCATGTTCATCAATCGTTGGCACGCGAGCGCGAGCGCCACATAGGCACCGGTGATCGAGGCCGTGCGCGTGCCGCCATCGGCTTGGAGCACGTCGCAATCAAGCGTGATGGTCCGCTCGCCAAGCATCGAAAGATCGATGACGGCGCGCAGCGAACGTCCGATCAAGCGCTGGATCTCGTGCGTCCGCCCGGAGGGTCCGCCACGGCCCGTCTCGCGTTGCGTGCGCTGCTGCGTCGCGCGCGGCAGCATCGCGTATTCAGCCGTCAACCACCCCTGCCCCGAGTTGCGCCGGAAGATGGGGACGCGCTCATCGAGCGTGGCCGAGCAGATGATGCGTGTCCGGCCCATCTCGACGAGGGCGGAGCCTTCGGCGTAAGGCATAAAGTCAGGCGTGATGCTCACGGAGCGCAGTTCGTCCGCCCGCCGCCCGTCGGTGCGCGCGTAAGTCTTAACCTCTGGCGTGTAACTCATCGTGTCCCCAAACCTCGACGGCCTCCAGCACGGAAGGCACGCTGCCCAAAAACCGCTCGGCGACGCGCGCGAACCGCTCGGCTGCGTCCGTCACGTAAAAGTGGTCCAGATCATCGCACAGACGGCGCTCGCGCGCACGCGCCTTGAGCAGCCGGCCGGTGTGTGTGTCGAACAAGCACCGGCGCAGGCCGTCGCGTTCGAGCAGCGCCTCGACGGCCTCGGCCGCCGCTTCGCCCGAGTCTATCAACCTCACATCAGCGCCGACGATCTCTTGAATCACACGGCGCAGGATCGGGTAGTGCGTGCAGCCTAAGACGAGTGCGCCGATGCGTTCGTCGCGCAGGTCATTCAGATATTCGGAGGCGACGGCGCGCGCCACGTCCGTCTCGGCCCAGCCCTCTTCGGCCAGCGCGACGAACAGCGGGCAGGCCCGCTCGACGACTTCAGCCCGCGGCGCGAGTTCGCGGATGGCGCGCCGGTAAGCGCCGCTTTGTACCGTCGCCTCGGTCGCGATGACGCCGATCGCTTTTCCGGGCGACGCATCGCCGGAGACGGCGGCGAGCGCCCCCGGCTCAATCACTCCGACGACGGGAACGCTCACGCTCTCGCGTATCTTCGGCAGCGCCAGCGCCGACGCGGTGTTGCACGCGACGACGAGTAACTTGACGCCGTGCGCCGCGAGGAAGCGCGCGTTCTCCACCGCGTAGCGCTCGACGGTCGCGAGCGACTTGGTCCCGTAAGGCACGCGCGCCGTGTCACCGAGATAGACGAAGCGTTCGTCCGGCAGGCGCTCGTGCAGCGCGCGGTAGACGGTCAGCCCGCCGACGCCGCTATCGAAAATTCCGATGGGCAGTTCAGTTCGCAAGGCAGAAGAGGAAACGCATAAAAAAACCAGCCGGGCGAATGGTATCACAACCATTTGCCCGGCCGGCCTGCTCAAAGTGGAGGCGCCGAGAATCGAACTCGGGTCCAAAGGTCGCCACCGCCGGAATCTACATGTGTAGCCGCTTCTCTGCTGCCCGTCTCTCTCGGGCGCGTTCGCTGCTGGCGGGTCAGTGAAGCGACGAAGACCCCGCCGGCGACTAGCCCAGTTTTGTTTCGCCCGCCCCCCCTGAGCACAAGGGGCAGGCTAGCTCAACTGTGTGACATCTCGCTCCGCGCGCTTGAGCGACTTGCGGCGAGACGCTTACTGGCTAACTTTAATTAGGCAGCAAGGGCCAATTCATTTGTATTGGCAATTGTGTTTCCCCATGCTTTTTCACGAGCTGCATAGAGTAAGCCCGACATGCATCCGCACGATGAGCATGACCCCTGTCGAGACCTTTCGCCCCCGTGTGCTTTCGCATTCTACATCTTTTTGATGCCCCGGCAAGTCCGCCGGCTGCCCGATTGCGACGTGCCAAGCAGCGCGGCGGCGTCACACCGTCATCTCACTCTTGCTGTGTCAGGCGTCAACGACAGATCGCCACCTTTGATTAGTATCCTTCACGACCGCCCCGGCGTTAGGCTATAATTTCCCGGTCTCTTCCGACCGGCTGACAAAGCTCGACAACAGGGCACGGCTTCACTCGCGGCGCGTGCCGCCCGACTTTCAGAGGATCAGTTCAAGATGTCTGCTAAAACTCCGCGTGTGACTAAGAATTTCGGGGCCGCGCAGGCCGCTCATAGGCCGCGCCGTCACCAACAACTGCGCCGCTTTTGGCTCCCCGCCGTGCTGCTGCTGGCAATCGCGGCGGGCGGGCTGACCGGCATCGTCGTCGCCTACGAGTTGAACTATTCGAAGGCGGCCAACGAGGTAGCGTCGCTGGCAACTTACCGCCCGAGTCAGGTGACGCGCGTCTACGCCGACGACGGCGAGACGGTGATCGGCGAGTTCGCGCTTGAACGGCGCATCCCGCTCAAGTACGAACAGATCCCGCCCGTCCTGAAGAACGCGATCCTCGCCGTCGAAGACGTGCGCTTCTACGACCACATCGGCATCGACCCGATCCGTATCGTCGGCGCGACATGGAAGAACCTAACGACCGACCGGCTCGAAGGCGGTTCGACCTTGACGCAGCAACTCGCCAAAAACCTCTTCCTTACCCGCGAGCAGACCTTCACGCGCAAATTCAACGAGTGGCAGATTGCGCTCCAGATCGAACGCTTCTACACGAAGGATCAGATCATGGAGATGTACGTCAACCACATCTTCCTCGGCGCGCGCGCCTACGGCTTCGAGGCGGCCTCGCAGGTCTACTTCAACAAGCACGCCAAAGATTTGACCATCGAGGAGGCCGCGCTGCTCGCCGGCATCCCGCGCTCGACGGCGCGGTACTCGCCCACCGTCAGCATGAAGGACGCGAAGGAGCGGCGCGATCTCGTCCTCGACCTGATGGCCCGCAACGGCTTCGCCACGCAAGGCGAGGCCGACGCCGCGAAGGCGCGGCCCTTAAAGATCGCCGACACGGCCTACTACCCGCCGCCCGCCGCCTCGCACGCCTGGTTCGAGTACCCGGTCGAGGAGATCAGGCAGTACCTCGAAGACAAGTACACGACGCGCGTCGCGCTCGGCGGCCTCACCGTCCATTCGACCATCAACGTCGCGGCGCAGAAGAAG
>JBOGOY010000489.1:0-4192 GCA_050748185.1 Pyrinomonadaceae bacterium | reverse complement strand
GAGAATGCCCAGCCTAAAGTGCGCCTCCGCGTATCGCCCTCCTGACGTGTCGATGGCTTGACGGTAAGCGGCTTTGGCTTGCTCCCAATCCTTCGAGTCTTCCAGCGCCACGCCGAGCGCATAAGCAGCTTTCGGGTATCGCCCTTTTTTCGTCTCGAGCGCCGCCCGGTATTCGGCGGCGGCCTCGGCGGAACGTCCGAGTTCGTAATAACAGACGCCGATGTTGTACCGCGCCATGGCCCCAAGATCGCCCGGTGCCCCTAAGGCTTTTCGGTAAATCGCAATTGCCTCGGCGTACTCGGCGCGGGCGAATTTTTCGTTACCGTTTTTGATTGATTGGCGCGCGCTCTGCGTCATTGCCGGGGTCGTCAACGAAAGCAGTGCGGCGAGAAGCAATGGGACCAATAGTTTGTGTCGTCTCACTCCTGCGTCCTCCTCAAGTAATGTTCACGAGTGAGGTGGAGTGTACGGGAGTGGCTTCCGCCGATCTTGCACGTTGTTGCCGGTGTTTGACGTTTCTTGCTACTAGATCGGTTTTTAATCGCGTGTCAGGTCAGAGCATTAACCGCCGAGGCGCAGAGCAACGCAGAGGGAAAGGGGGGAATTCTCTGCGCCAAACCCCCTTGCGTTGCTCTGCGCCTCGGCGGTGAACATCAACCTGCCGGACACTCAACTGAAATCCGATCTAAGTCGAGCCGGCCGTTTCGGGCGGCCGCCGGAATGCGCCGCGGTAGGTGTTCGGCGTGACGCCCGTGAGCCGGCGAAACAACCTTGTGAAATGGCTCTGCCCGCTGAAGCCCGCGCGGAGGCTCACCTCGGCGAGCGGCGCTTCGCTGTCGGAGAGCAATGTTTTAGCGCGCTCGACCCGGAGCTTGATCAAATACTGGTGCGGAGCGTGGCCCGTCGATTTCTTAAACTCGCGCGCGAAATGGAAAGAACTCACCCCCGCTTCGGCCGCCAGATCGGCGAGGCTTAGATCATCCTCGCAACGTGCGATCATGTAATCCAACACCCGCCGCAGCCGGTAGCCCGCCAGCCCGCCGGCATGACGCAACGCAGAGGGCGGTTGTTCCGCGGCGTAATGCCTGAGGAGGTGGATCGCTAACACGTTCGCCAGCGACTCGGCATACAGCCTGCCGCCCAACCCGCCCGGCTCCAACTCCGCCAGCAGCGCCCTCGCCACGTTGCTGATTAACGGATCACGCTCGGCCCAGCGTTCGACGATCTCCGCGCCGCCGCCGCCCACGCCTGACTCCGAAGCGACGCGGGTCACGGTGGCGGGATCGAGAAAGAGTGAGACGTATTCCGAAGGGTGATCGATGGTCGCGGAGTGGGCGCGGCGTGCGGGAAGCACGAGCACGCCGCCGGCCGCTCGGGCGCAGCGCGCGTGAAATCCGCTCGCCGTTTTCAACTCTGCCCCGCTTGCCCCGCCGAGCGAGACGATCGCCAAGTGTTCTTTGTGCTCGTGACTCGGGAACCGGCCCCTGCGGACTAAGTAGTGCTCAAGCCTGATCCCCTCCCAAGCGGCGGACCTTTTGGCGACGAGCGGCGACGAGTATTGATTCTCGATCATGCGCTTTACCCGTTAACGACTTTCGGTTTACCGTGGCGAGTCGGGCTGAAGACGACAACAGCATGGTCAGGGGCGGAGACGCCACGCAGTCGTGCCAGTACCGCTTCACGTGCTCGCTTGAAGATCGCGTCGTCCCCGTACAATTGAAAGGCCCAGTTGGCCCCCATGTGGAGCGCGTTAATTTCAAAGGCGAGTTGTGAAGGGTCCATGCCCCTGTCGAGTTGCCCTGCGCCCTGTGCTTCGCCGATGGTGCGTTCGAGGGTTGCGAGCCACTCGCGCATAATCTCCGCGACGCGCTCGCGAACGGGGCCGGGGCGGCCGTCGAACTCGGCGGACGCGGCAATGAAAAAGCACCCTCCGCGGAAGACGTTCTTATGAGCGTAGTCGAGCCAGACCTCGCAGAGTTTCCACAACCGCGCCAGCCCGCGCTCAGACGCGAAGGCCGGAGTAATCACATTGCGGATGAACACCTCGCGCGCCGCCTCGACGGTCGCCAGTTGCAACTCTTCTTTAGAGCCAAAGTGGGCGAAGAGACCGCTTTTACTCATCCCCAATTCTGTCGCCAGACGACCGATCGTAAGCCCCTCCAAGCCTTCCTCGGAGGCGACATCGACCGCCGTCTGGAGAATAGTCTGACGTGTCTGCCCACCCCGCGTCGGTCGGGTTGCGGTGAGCGCGCCCTTCTCTTTGATTGACACCATATAATTCCGGTCTCGCGATCCTCGGCGCAAGATAGCACGAACGTTCGTTTTCTCAAATCAAAGTTTCTACCCGCTCATAAACCATCGCTTGGCCGGCGGATGGTCGAGACCGCTTTGTTGGAATATATTGTGTTATGCCCGAAGAATCCGCCCAGACTCTGACCGGCCCGGAGACAATTAAAATGCTGGCGGACGCATCCGCCGAGCGTGAGGATGAAGAGGCCGCGGCGATCGCGGCGCCGCGACCGTTCGTGCTGGCAATCGACATTGGCACGTCGAGCGTGCGCGCGTCTGTGTTCGACGGGCGCGGGCGCGAAGTGTCGGGCACACGGGCGCGCGTCGAGAGAAGTTTTCGCACGACACCTGACGGCGGCGCTGAGGCGGATGCCGAAGAGTTGGTCAGACAAGTCGAGTCAGTGGTTGACGCATCGCTTGCGCGCTCGTCAGTGCCAAGCGTTGAGGCGGTCGCCGTCGCCTGCTTCTGGCACAGCCTCGTCGGCATTGATGGACAGGGCCGCGCGCTGACGCCCGTCTATGGTTGGGCCGACACGCGCGCCGCCGGCGAGGCCGAAGCGCTCAGGCGACGCTGGGACGAGCGCGAGATGCACCGGCGCACGGGCTGCCGCTTTCACGCCGGCTACTGGCCCGCCAAGCTGCTGTGGCTCAGAAAAGAGAATCCCGAAATGTACGGCGCGATCGCGCGCTGGCTCTCGCCCGGTGAGTTTCTCACGCTCAATCTCTGCGGCGAGGCGGCGGCGAGCGTGTCCATGGCTTCGGGCACGGGCCTGTTGAATCAACGCCGCTGCGAATGGGATGAAGCCGCGCTCGGAATCGCCGACTTAGAGGCGAGCCAACTGCCGCCGCTCGCCGAACCGGGTTTGACGTTTCGCCTCACGGACGAGTACGCGCGACGTTGGCCGCAATTACGCGACGCGCGCCTGTTCCCGGCCATCGGCGACGGGGCGGCCAACAACATCGGCGCGGGCTGCGTGGACACGCGGGCGGCGGGCCTGATGATCGGAACATCGGGCGCAATGCGCGTGACGTGGGCGGGCGAGCCGCCCGAAACGTTGCCCGACGGCCTATGGTGTTATCGCGTGGACTATCGGCGCGTGTTGGTCGGAGGCGCGTTGTCTGACGGCGGCGGGCTGTACGGCTGGCTGTCCGACTCGCTCAAACTGGGCGCGGAAGCGAACGACGCGGCCTTGGCTGCGTTAGAACCGGACGCGCACGGGCTGACGGTGCTGCCGTTCTGGGCGGGCGAACGGAGCACGGGCTGGTCCGCACAGGCGCGCGGGGCTATTTTGGGCCTTTCGATGGACACGCGCCCGGTCGATATTGTGCGCGCCGCGTTGGAAGCCATCGCTTACCGTTTCGCGCTCATCGCCGAAGCGCTTCTGCCGTTCGCGCCGCAGGCGGAGATACAGGCTTCCGGCGGCGCGCTGAGGGCTTCGCCTACTTGGACGCAAATACTCGCCGACGTGCTCGGGCGGCCTTTGCGACTCGCGCCCGCGCGTGAAGCTTCGAGCCGCGGCGCGGTGCTGTTAGCCCTCGAAGCGTTGGGCGTCATCGAAGACATCGCGAGTGTGCCGACGCTCTCACCCGGCCAGACCTTTATCCCAAACCCCGCCCGCCGCGCTCGTTACCTTGAGGGACTGGCGCGGCAACAGCGCGCCTACGATGCGATCGTGCGCGGACTTCAATAATCATTCAAATTCATGAGAACGTGAGTTCATGAGAACGTGAGCGGGGACCAGTGGTTGTTGGGATGGACGCTGATAAATTGATGAATGGCGTCTTGCGGGAACACCCGCGCGGGCGCGACGTGGCAGAGATCATGGCGGCGGCGCTCAACGCCGTCGAGCCGAAGGCGGCGGTGCGTCGCGCCCTGCGGAAAGACGGCCGCGCCGTTTGCGTC
>JBOGOY010000488.1:0-4199 GCA_050748185.1 Pyrinomonadaceae bacterium | reverse complement strand
CGGTACTTGCGTCGAGTGGCGGCGGAGGCCGCGCAGTACCGCGAGCGAGAGCGAGCGGGTGCAAGTAGCATGACGCTCTCTCGGTACGCTCCTTCTCTGTGCCTCGGCAGTGAAAACATCAATCTTCCGGACACTCAACTGAAATCCGATTTAGACCGTCCGCGTCACCTTCGACAGCGAACGCGGCGCGTCCGGGTCCAATCCCTTGGCGTCGGCCAAGAGCGCGGCGAAGAGTTGGGCGGGGATGATGTAGGGAATGGGCGCGGTGAACTCGTCGATCTCCGAGGGCAGACGGACGGCGCGCGTGCCGCTCGCGGCCGCCGCGTCGTCGCCGGTGAAGACGAGCGTGTCGGCGCGCAGTTCTTTGAGGCGTGCGAGCAACGCGCGGGAACTGTCGAGCGTGACGCCGGGCGGGACGAAGAGGAAGACGGGGAAGTGGCGCTCGACCATCGCGAGCGGGCCGTGGAAGAAGTCGGCGGAAGAGAAACGCTCGGCCACGACGTAGCAGGTTTCCATTAGTTTCAAAGCCATCTCGTAGGCGTTGGCGTAAAGCAACCCGCGCCCCACCACGACGCAATTCTCCATAAACACGTAGCGCTCGACCAGTTCCTCGATCCGCGGCCGCACGGCCAGCGCGCGCTCGGCCAGTTCGGGGATCGCTTCATAGCCGACGCGCTTTTCCTGACTTGATGCCAACGCCGCGGCGAGCATGTAAAAGTGCATCATCTGGCCGGTGAAGGTCTTGGTGGCGGCGACCGAGCGCTCGCGCCCGCCGTGCATCAGCAACGTCTCGTCAACCACGCCGGTCATCGTGGACGCGGCCTCGTTCGTGATGCCGACCGTGTAGGCTCCCCCCTGCCGCGCCCGCTCCATCACCTGATTGATGTCCTCGCCCTCACCCGACTGCGAGACGCCGACGACGAGCGCGTTCTTGAGATCGAGCCGCGCATCGTAGAGCGTATAAACGGACGGCGCGGCGAGCGAAACCGGGATGCCGGTCGTGACTTCGAGCAGGTAGCGCCCGAACAGCGCGGCATTGTCGGAACTGCCGCGCGCGACCAGTACGATCAGATCAATCCCGCGCCGGCGCAGCGACTCTCCGAGTCGCTCGATCTTGCCGCGCTCCGCGTCAAGCGTCCGTTGCAGTGCCGAAGGCTGTTCGGCGATCTCCTGTAGCATTAATGACAAGAGAAGTCCTCCTTCCAGTCGGACTGTCCGTGGTCAGTGGTCAGTGGTCTCGTGCTGCTCAATCTAGGTGCTCGTGGTTGAAACGGCGGATTGCAGAAGTTATGTCATGGACCACGAGCAAATTTACAAATCAACTCTTTTCAAGTAAAAGAACATCGGCCAGCCCGTTAGTTATAAGCCAACACCATCGGAAATCAAAAACACCCGGAAGGGAGCAGCGCGAAAATGGTTGCGACAGTTGAGCGCGAAGAGCGAGTGAGAGTGACTGCTGAGCGGCCCGCGCAGGCCGAGGCGGGCGCGGGCCGCCTGCTGTCTTTGGACGTGTTCCGCGGGATGACGATCGCCGGGATGATCCTCGTCAACAACCCCGGCACGTGGGCGCACATCTACGATCCACTCGAACACGCGGCGTGGCACGGGTGGACGCCGACTGATCTCGTCTTCCCGTTCTTTCTGTTCATCGTCGGCGTCTCGATCACGCTGGCGCTCGCACGGCGCGTCGAACAGGGCGGCCCGCAGCGCGACCTGTACGTGAAGATCGTCCGCCGCACCCTGATCATCTTCGGGCTTGGGCTGTTTCTCGCCACCTTCCCATTCGTCAGGGATTTCGACACCTTCCAGCCGATCGAGCTTTCGACCGTCCGCATTCTCGGCGTGCTGCAACGCATCGCGCTGTGCTACTTCTGCGCGTCAGTCGTCTTCCTCAACACCGACTGGCGGAAGCAACTCTGGATCGCCGTGGGACTGCTCGTCGTTTACTGGCTGGTGATGCGCTTCGTGCCGACGCCGGGCTTCCCTGTGCCGGACTGGAGCAAGGAGGGCAGCATCGCCACCTTCATCGACCGCAAAGTGCTCGGCGCGCACATCTGGAGGGGCGGAAGAATCTACGACCCGGAGGGGCTATTGAGCACCATCCCGGCGATCGCGACGACGCTCTGCGGCGTGCTGACAGGCCACTGGTTACGCGAGCGCGGGCGGGGCGACGTGGAGAAGGTGGCAGGGATGTTCGCCGCGGGCGCGGCCCTCGTCGTCGTCGGCTGGGCGTGGGGTCATTGGTTCCCGATTAACAAGCCGCTGTGGACCAGTTCCTACGCGCTCTTAACCGCCGGGATGGCCCTGCAATTTTTGGCTTTCTGTTACTGGCTGGTGGACATCAAACAGTACCGCCGCTGGGCACTGCCGTTCGTCATTTATGGGACCAACGCGCTCGCAGTCTTCGTCCTTTCGGGCCTGATGGCGCGGCTGCTGGGGATGATCAGGTTCGCGCGGGCGGAGGGCACGCCAGTCAGTCTGCAAGGGCTCATTTATCAGCATGGCTTCGCTTCTTGGGCGTCGCCGATCAACGCCTCGCTCGGCTATGCGATCGCATTTGTGCTGTTGTGGCTCGGGCTGATGGCGATTCTGTACCGGCGTGAGATTTTCATCAAAGTGTAGGCTTAATGCGTCAGGAGATTTATCACGGAGGACACGGAGAAGAAATGATGAATGATGAATGCGGAATGATGAATGAGCCGAAGTAGCCAGTAGCCAGTAGCCAGTAGAAACATCTGACAACGGGAAAGGCGTCCCGGTCGCCACCGCCAACTACCAGCAAAGTCAATCCCTACTGACTACTGGCTACTGGCTACTGACTACTGCTTTCATTCATCACTCATCATTCCGCACTCATCACTTCCTCCGCGGCTCATTTTTGCTGTAAAGGAATCATTGGATGGCCGCTGGTAATAATCAACAAATCACACTTGCGGACGTGGCGCGCGTCACCGGCGGGGAACTCAAAGGTAATTCCGCTGCCACTATTACCGACGTGACGCACGACTCGCGGCAAGCTGGCGAGGGGAGCCTGTTCGTCGCGGTGCGGGGCGCGCTGATGGACGCGCACGGGTTCGTCCCGCAGGTGATGTCGCAGGGTGCGGCCGGCATCATCTCGGAACTTGAGCCGCCCGCCGATTTTAGCGGCGCGTGGCTGCGGGTCGAGGAGGTGCGCCGCGCGATGGCGCTGGCGGCGGCGGAAGTCTACCGCCACCCTTCGCGCGAATTGCAACTGGTCGGCATCACAGGGACCAACGGCAAGACGACCACCGCCTACCTCGTCGCCTCGATTGCTGAGGCCGCGGGCGAGCCTGTCGCGATGACCGGGACGGTCGAATATCGCATCGGCCGCGAACATTTTAAGGCCGAGCGGACGACGCCCGAAGCGACGGATATGCAACGCCTGCTGCGCCGCGCGGTCGAGGCCGGCTGTCGCACCGCCGTGATGGAGTGCTCTTCGCAGGCGATGGATTTTCACCGTTGCGACACGCTTGATTACAGCGTCGCCGTCTTTTCCAACCTGACGCGCGACCACCTCGACTACCACCTGACGATGGAGAACTACTGGCAGGCCAAGCGACGCCTCTTCGACGGGCGGCTCGGCTCTGTGCCGCGCACTTCGGTCATCAACGTGGATAACCTTCACGGCGTCGAATTGGCCGAAGAGATGGAAGGGAAGAACGCCCGCGTCATTCGCACCGCTCTACGTGCGCCGGCCGAGGTGACGGCCCGCGACGTGAAAGTGACGCTCGAAGGGACCAGTTTCCGACTTGTCACGCCGCAAGGCGAAATGGACTTGCGCTCGCCACTCGTCGGGCCGCCGCACATCTACAACATCCTCGCGGCGGTCGGCAGCGGCCTCGCCCTCGGCTACGGCTTAGACGTGATCGCGCGGGCGGTTAAAATCAGCACCGGCGCGCCCGGCCGCTTCGAGCGCGTGCCGCACGAAGGTGATTTCGCGGTCGTCGTGGACTACGCGCACACGGACGACGCGCTGCTGAACGTACTGCGGACGGCGCGCGATGTCGTCGCGGATGGCGCGCGCATCATCACCGTCTTCGGTTGCGGCGGCGACCGCGACCGCTCGAAGCGCGCGCCGATGGGCGAGGCCGCTGCTGCCCTGAGCGACATCGTAATCCTCACCTCCGACAACCCGCGCACCGACGACCCGCAACAGATTTTCCGAGACGTCGAGGAAG
>JBOGOY010000487.1:0-4202 GCA_050748185.1 Pyrinomonadaceae bacterium | reverse complement strand
GTTCTGACTGGCGCTCCACTTCTTGGTGTGTGCGATATGTGGGAGTTGACAATGGCAACGCCCGCCGACGGCCGGGCATCGCACGCCCAAGGCACAACGGCGGGGTGATAGTCAGGCAGTTTTTTGCGCCGAGCATTGACGTTTAGTGCCGGCACGATGATTGCCATTTTCGCGTCCAAGTGGCTTGACACGAGCGGCGCGCGGATTTTCGCAGCATCGCCTAACACTTGAGTGCAACGTTTTCGCTCCAAGCGAAGCGGTTTCGTGGGAAACAGAAGGTAGATGGGACACACATGAAAAGACTCTTCTCACAGTGGAGAGCGTCTCGGGCAGTCTGTGTCGCTTTGGCTCTCGCCCTCATCTTCTCGCACGCCACATTTTTCCGCGCGACGGCACAAACTGTTACGCCGGCCATAGCTGCCGCCGCGGCGGTGACAAGTCCGAAGGATTCGTGCTTTCGAGTGGAGCGGATGCCGGTCGCGGGCGGGGCTGAACTCCTGACCATTTTCGGAGCCGCCCTCGGCCACGGCGCGGCGACCCGCACGTCCGCAGACATTCCGCTCGTCAGCATCCTGCGCGACACGCTCGGCGACGAAGAACCCGCGAACGACCGCCTGCGCTACGTCTGGATGCACACCTACGCGAACCCGCGCGCCGGGCAGCGCGCCGCCTCCGCCGTCCCCTTCCTCTACACGCGGGTCGCGAATAACAAGGGCGACGGCCGGAAGGGCGTGCCACCACACGTCATCGACCTCGCCGACACGGAACGCGACGTGTGGCGGAAACTTTTCTGGTCGGCGCTGCAAAGCCTCCTGTTCGATCCCGTCAGCCTGACGGTCAAGCTCTCGACGCGCACCCTACGCCGCAACGCCGAGGACTATCGCCTAGCGCACGTCATCCGCGCCCTCGCCATCCTCGCGCTCTACGAGGCCGACTCATCAGGCTCTTCCCGCGCGGTCTTCACACCCTCCGAACTCGAAGACATTCAGGCGCGGCTAATGCTGACACAGAAGACCTTCGGCGGCCGTATTGACGACCTCTACCTCCGGCGCGTCTATCAAGCGCAGACGACCCACTGGCTGGACACGCGCGGGCATAACTGGGAACTGTTGCGGCAACGCGCCGAGGCCGAGGGTCTCATCTTCGAGCCGCTGGAATTGCCCGACGGCGGCGCCACGCACGCGCTCATCTGGACCACCCGCGCGGACCTCGAACGCAATCGCGCGCGCAAGAAGTTCGACGGCAGGTTTCTTAATATCGATAGCCCGTGGGGCGATACCGGCCTCAGGCGCTGGCGCGGTTACACCGAGACGAGATTTTTTGACGCCGAGGGCCGACGTGTCGCGGCCGACGCGCCAGACGCCCGCCAAGAAGAAATGATCCCGCTCGCGCTCTACGGCCTTGAGCACCCGAAGATTCCGATCCTGCTGGTAGACTTCCGCGATACTTTCAATCCGAAGCGACGCGAGATGTCGCGCCGCGCGTTGAAGGACGTGGCCGACACGCTCGTCGCGGTCTCGCGTCTGGAACTTCCTTTTTTCCTCGGCCGCGTCGTCTATGACTATGTGACCGAAAAGCGCGGCATCGATCTCAACCAGACGACGCGCCTGCGCGCCTACTCGCAATTGAAACTGCTCCTCGCGCTCGACGCCTCACTCGACGAAGGGTTGCGCGCAGAGTTGGAGCGACGCATCGAGCGCGTCTCGCTCAACCCGCTGGAGAACGACGCGGCGGCCGAGGCCGATCTCGCGCGCGAGCAGTACGCCGCGCTCGTCGGCTACGCCGGACGGCCCGCAGGTCTTCCGGCCCGGCTCGAACGCGACCGGCGCGAGGAGATGGTCCCCTTGAAACACAACGCGGCTGAAAATTTCTTTCTGCGCCTCGCACACATTCTCAGCCTCGGCCGCTACACGCACCGTGAACGCGCAACGCCGACGGAGCAAGTCGCGCGGCTCGACGACGGGCGACAGTTCGCGCACCACCGCCGCTTGTTGCGCGAAGTGGCTAAAACCAGTTCTCTCGTCGAGGTGCAATGGGACGTTTCGGTGGTGGGGCGCGCGCTGGAATTCGTCGCCGCCCACGGCCCGCGCGCCGACGCGCAGACGGCCGCCGCGGCGGCAGCCATTTTCAATAAGACGCACGACGAGCATCTGAAAAAGCTCTGCCTCGACTCCCTCCGTCGCATCGACAACAAGACGGCCAAGCGCGCCCTCGAAAAAATCCGGCGCGACGAGCGACTCGACGCCCGCTGGCGCGCGCTGAGCGGCGAATACCTTCACTCAACAGTGAGCGGTGAGCGGTGAGCAGTAAGCGGGGTGCGGTGTGCGGATGAGAGCAGGTTGGAACGGACCTTGAAGGCGCATGCGCTGAAGTAATGCGACAATCGGCTACTTTCACAAACAGGGAGGCTCGCACGGGGCGCGCGGGCGGGGCAGGGCGCAGCAATCCCTCCTTCCCACTGCTCACCGCTCACTGCTTACTGCTCACTTTCTGCTTCCTTCTGCCCGCGCTCGCCGCGGCGCAGGCGAGCCGCGTCGTCGTCGTCAAAGTGGACGGCCTTTCACAAGACGTCGTCGAACGTTTCGTCAAAGAGCGGGATCCTCGCACCGGCCGCAGCCTGCTGCCGTGGTTCAGCCACATCTTTTACGAACGAGGCACGCGCGTCGAAAACTTCTACGTGCGCGGGATGAGCCTTTCCGGGCCGTCTTGGTCGCTGCTCGACACGGGTCAGCATTTGCAGATCAAAGGCAACGTCGAGTTCGACCGCTACACGCTCCACTCTTACGACTACCTGAACTTCATCCCCTTCTGGCTGGGCCACGCGGGCCGCGTGCGCGTGGACATGCCGGGCGCGGAAGTGTTGGACGAACTGGGCATTTCACTCTTGGTGGACTCGTACCCCTACGACGAGCGCTACGTCAGCTTCCAGCTCTACCAACGCGGCGCACGCTGGACCACCTTGCAGCGCGGCCTCCAGAACCGTTTCCTCTCGCGCCAGCCCCGCGAGTTGTTCAACGAGTGGCTCGTCGGCTTCGAGGCTCGCTCCATCATCAACGAACAACTGGAACGCGAACTACTCGACAAGCTCAAAGACCCGCGTGTCCGCTATCTCGACCTCTATACGACTGACTTCGACCATGCCGCGCACCACAACCGCGACCGGCTGACGCAGCTCGCCGCCCTGCGCGAACTCGACTCGGCCCTCGGTCGCGTCTGGACCGCGATCCGGCAGACGCCGCAGGCCGCGGAGACCGCGCTCGTCGTCGTTTCGGATCACGGGACCAACTCGGACGAGCGCGTGTACAGTCAGGGCTACAACCTCGTCAAGCTGCTGGCGAGCGCCGAGGGCGGCGGCCACCACGTCATCACCAAGCGGCGGCTGCTGAGCGACTACGCGCTGAAAAGCATTTACCCGCTGGTCCCGCTGATTACCACCACCTCGCGGGATTCTTTCTACCTGCGCGGCGAGAGCACGGACTACCCGACCGCTCTCGTCGATTTCGACGGCAACGAGCGCGCCTCGGTCCACCTGCGCGATGGCGACTTGAACGTTTTGCACATCCTCTGGAAAGAGCTAACTCGCGAAGGACTGCCTGCGCCGCTCCGCCGGGCCGCCGAAGCCGCATTCTTCGCCACCATCGAGCGACGCCGCGCCGAATGGCAACGACAACTCTGGGATTTGCAGGAAGAACTTAACGCCCTCCACCGGTTGATCGAGAAGCAGCGGGCGCTGGTCGAGGCGCAGCCGAAGAAGTGGACCAAAGCCGACAGCGACGCGGGGCGCGATCAGGCCGCCCGGCGCGAGGTCGCCCGCCTCGACTCTTGGCAGACGGACGAGCGCAAGTATCGCGAGTATGCCCGCACGCTCGGGAACCTGCTGTCGCTCAACAGCGGCGACTTCGATCGGTCGCGCCTGCGCGCCGCCGACTATTTCGCGCGGGGCGCGATGGGCGATCCAAACTCGATCAGCGAGTTACAGTCTTACGTCGTCGGCCCTGCTGCCCCCGGCGGCCTCACCCTCGCCCCCGACGGCACGCTCGACTGGTCCCGCAGCTTCCAAAGGATCGATTACTTGCGATTGCTGCGCGAACAGGCCGTGCGGAACAACGTCCAGCCGGGCGTTGACAGTCGCCCCGTCGATTTCGTCGCCCTGCGCCTTACGGCCGCCGAGTTCAACGCCGTCGCCCCGGCTGAACTGCGCG
>JBOGOY010000486.1:0-4207 GCA_050748185.1 Pyrinomonadaceae bacterium | reverse complement strand
CGGTGATGAGGCCGAAGTTGAGGCGCGCCTCTTCGGGCGTGAGGATGGGGTGATACTTGCTGCCGTAGCGGCCGGTGATAATGCGGACGTAGTTCTGCGTCTCGTTGAAGGGCGGAATGCCGCTATACTTATCCACATTGCCTTCGCCGGCGTTGTAGCCCGCGAGCGCGAGCGACACGTCGCCCTCGAAGCGTTCGAGTAGCCAGCGCAGATATTTGGTGCCGGCTTCGACGTTTGCGGACGGGTCGAATGCATTGCGGCAGTTGAAGCGGTCGGCGGTGGCCGGCATCAGTTGCATCAGCCCCTGCGCTCCGGCATGCGAGCGAGCGGCCGAGTTATACTTCGACTCTTGCCAGACGACCGCGTGAATCAAACGCGGATCGACGCCGTAACGCCCGCCGGCGCGGAAGATCAACTCGTCAATCCGCACACTGCCCGAGGTCGGCACATCCGCGGGGATGAGCAGGGTATTGATGCGCTTCGTGGTCATCGTCTTCGCGACAACCGTCGGCACGAAGAGAGAAGTCAGCTTCTGATTGTAATTGCTAACGAAGAAAACGGCTAAAAGGGTAAAAATAAAGAAGCGGCGAGCGGGGGCGGTATAACGGGGCTTGTGCATTCAGTCGGTTCTCCATGTGAGCTTGTCCCTCAGAAGGGACGATCTCTAGGTGTCGGCCGCTCTCCTCTGCGGAGGGCGAACGGCATCAGGGACTATTGGGGGCTACGCATGGCCGAAGCGACGTGCACCAAGGCGTCCATCGTGACCGCGAGTATGATGGAGTGGAAGCATGGTCGGTTGCTTTCAGCGAATGAAAACATTGCGATTAAGTCCTTTTCTTGTATGTATTTAATTCGCCCGCCCGCAAGTTAAGAAATGTCAAAGCTTCTCGGCCGGTGACATCATCCTGATGGCCTCTGAAGGGACCAATACGAAGCGACGGTGTATTGAATGGGTGCAAAATTTAACGCTTGGCGATCAAGTTTTCGGGAGACTTCTTGATCAAAAGAGGTCGTCGTCACGCGACAGCAGGCACATTAACGAACGCGGCGACGCAGTAGGCGCATCAAAGTTGGTCAAAGTTGCGGACGGTTAACACCGGCCCGTATAATTTTGGCGGCGCGTTTCTAAACGCGCCCAAATTATTCCCCAGAGATTTAAAAAGATGCCGATTTACGAGTACACCTGTCGCAAGTGCAACGCGCACATCGAGGCGATGCAAAAGATTTCCGACAAGCCGCTGACGCGCTGTCAAAAGTGCAAAGGCAAACTGGAAAAAGAGTGGTCCCGGACGAGTTTTCAACTGAAGGGCGCCGGCTGGTACGTGACGGATTACGCCGGGAAGAAGTCGGACGCGAAAGAAACGAAAGCCGAGCCTGCCGGCAGCAGCAGCAGCACCACCACCACCACAGAGACCAAGACCATCGACACGCCGAAGAAGGCGGTTAAATCGTCGCCCACTTCGACGGGCGGCGACTGATGTCTGATTGTTCTAAATATTAGGGGTTGTCGAAAAAGATGGTCCGCGAAGTCACACGAAGAGACATGAAACCGCCGCCGGCCTTGCCATGTTGATTCGAGTGATGTCGCGGATCTGTTTTATTATCGCTTGCCCTTCTCACTTGTCTCATGATTGATTGACTGATTTTATGCGCTCGCGTCATCAAGCCCTCGTCGCCCTTGCCTTCGTCCTTGCCGCGCTGGTCGCGGCGGCGGGACAAGCGGGCCGCCGCGCCGCGCCGTCGAAAGACCGCGGCCGCCTGCTGAACGTTTACGCCGCCCGGGCTGACGGGTCCGCCGTGCCCGTCTCCGCCAAAGACGTCGCCTTCTACGACAATGGCATCGAACAGCAAATCTTAGGCTTCACGCCCGACCCCGGCCCGGCGCGTCTCGTGCTGCTCGTGGACAACTCGCTGTCGCTGCGGGCGGACGTGCCGAAACTGGCGCAGATGGCGCGCGAATTCGTCTATGAGATTTACGAAGGGGACCAGTTGCTCGTCGTCGGCTATGACGAGCAGGCCGAGATCGTCTCCGACTGGACGGACAAGCCCGAGCAGATGGAGGCCTCGCTCGGGGGCTTACGCAAGAAGGGGCAGCCATACCTGTTCGACGCCCTAACCGCCGTCATCGAAGATGCGCTCGTCCCGCTCGCGGGCGCGCACCGCAAGCGCGCCGTCGTTCTAATCGGCGACGGGCTGGACCGCGGCAGCAAGACCAAGTTCAAAGACGCGCTCGCCGCTTTGCAGTCGGCGGATGTCGTGGTCTACGCCCTGCAAATCCCCGATCGCACCGGTGGCGCCTACCGCCGCGATACGCCGAAGCCTTCGGCGGTCGTGCGCCGTTTAGCGGAAGAGACGGGCGGCCGTGTATTGTCGCTCGAAGACCCGCGCGCCGCCGCCAAGAGCATCTGCGACGAACTACGTAAGCACCGCTATCTGCTCGCCTACAATCCTTCGTCCATCTCTTATTACGACACACGCCGCCTGCTCGTCGTCGGCAACGAGGGCGTCACGGTGCGCGCGAAGGTGGCGGAACCGCCGAGGTGAGAGGGTAGAGGATAGAGGATAGTCAGTCCTTTCTACCCTCTACCCTCTACCCTCTCTTTCTCGTGTAGAAATAAAACATCATCCCGATGACGGCGACGAGGATGATTTCGAGGAGGGCGAAATAGGCCGGATCGAATCCTTCAGGGTCGTCATGTGCGTGCTGGTAGAGGATGAGCGTGCCGAGCAGGAAGCCGGCCGCCAGCCAGATGATTTGTCTCTTGGTATCCCACACGGGCGGTTGCTAGTCCCCTTGGTGCCGGAACTTTCCTAAAGTTTATTGCGGAGATTTTGCAGCCGCCCGGCGGCTTCTCTGAGCGTCTCGTCCTTTTTGCAGAAACAGAAGCGGACTTGGCGCGCGCCGAGTTGCGGGTCGCTGTAGAAGGATGAACCGGGGACGCAGGCGACGCCGATCGCGCGGATGAGGTGGCGTGTGAACTCGACGTCATCTCGGAATCCGAACGCGCTGATGTCGGTCATGACGTAGTAAGCGCCGGCCGGGCGAAAGACGCCGAAGCCGGCGCGCTCCAGTTCTGGTAGCAGCATGTCGCGGCGGCGTGCGTAGTCGGCTTGCAGTTGCGCGTAGTATGCGGGCGGCAGCTTGAGCGCGACCGCGCCGGCGGCTTGGAGCGGGGCCGCCGCGCCGACGGTGAGAAAGTCGTGGACCTTGCGGATCGCGGCGGTGATGTCGGGCGGCGCGACACAGTAGCCGACGCGCCAACCTGTCACCGAATAGGTCTTCGACATCGAGTTGACGACCACCGTGCGCTCGCGCATCCCTTCGAGTTGGGCCATCGAGACGTGTTGCCGGGGCGTGCCATCTTCGTTCGCGTAAAGGATGTGCTCGTAAATCTCGTCGGTAAAGCAGAGCGCGTCGAACTCTCGGCAGAGGCCGGCGATGAATTCGAGTTCGTCTCGGGTGAAAACTTTGCCGGTCGGGTTGTTCGGGTGGCAGACGATAATCGCCTTCGTCCGTTCGTTAAAGGCGGCGCGCAGTTCGTTGCGGTCGAAGGTCCAGTCGGGGGCACGCAGGGGCACGTAGCGCGGGCGCGCGTCGGAGAGAATGGCGTCGGGCGCGTAGTTTTCATAGAACGGCTCGAAGATAACCACTTCCTCGCCGGGATCGACCGTCGCCATCATCGTCGCGATCATGCCTTCGGTCGAGCCGCAGGTGACGGTGATCTCGGTTTCGGGATCGACTTCGAGGCCGAGATGCCAGCGGGTCTTGTCGGCGATCGCCTGTCGGAAATCGCGCGCGCCCCAAGTGATCGCGTACTGGTTGATGTCGCTCCCGATCGCGTCGGCCGCGGCCTGCTTGATCAGTTCGGGGGCGGGGAAGTCTGGGAACCCTTGCGAGAGGTTGACGGCCCCGTGCTTGAGAGCCTCGCGCGTCATCTCGCGGATGACCGACTCGGTGAACCGGCCCGCCTTCTGCGAGACGCGGCGACGTGTTGAAGCGGCTGGTGTTGTCATGTAAATTGGCCGTGCGAACGAAATCTACGAACTTAATGTCTGAGGCGCGATGCTCGCACAGAAAGCGCGCCGCAAGCAAACGCGAGACAAGCAATGAGTGAAGGCAACAAATGCCCGATGGGCAATCATCCGTGGCTGGCGACGTTCCTCGTCGTCGCCTTTCTGCTCGTCTTCGCGGCGAAGAAGTTAGGCC
>JBOGOY010000485.1:0-4210 GCA_050748185.1 Pyrinomonadaceae bacterium | reverse complement strand
GCGCCTGAAGCCACAGATTGACCGTCGTGAATCTTCTTCACGGCTTCGCGCTTAAACTCGTCATCGTATTTTCTCATTCGCTTATGCTAGCGAGAGTTTTGTGTCCGGTTAAATTAGACCACCTCAAAGAGTTTCGCCTAAAGCACAACCTCCCGCTTAGCGAATGTCCGATTGATGAGCGTTTTCGCCCGGTGCGTGAAGCCTATCAGCGGATGACGGGCATGGCTGAGTTGCATCATAATGCGATCATGCACCACCGCGTTTCAATCTACGGCCCGTCCTGCGAGCGTTGCGGGAAGCCGTTGCGGACGCCCCGGCCAGCTTCTGCGCAGCGTGCGGGCAGGAGCGTGGTTCCGGCGAAGGAGAGGCATAACAACGGCATGCACCCGACCGCGAATAGCGCAGTTTTCATCCGCGAGACGCCGTGCCTGATGCGTTGAATGCGCGGCGGGTGATGCCGGGCGTTCGGTACTTGCCTATGACTTAAAAAGTCCTCGTCACCAATTCATTTCATGGTAGAGTCGGCAGCCTTGCATTAACCTCAACTGTCAGCTACTTAAAAGGAGACGGCATGATGAGGTGATGCGGCGGTAAACTCTGGCTACAAGGCAACGAGTAGCTGGAGTAGATAGGTCATCAGTTCATTGCGGCATTGTGACCGCGTAAAGGAGACTAATCTTCACCTGCTGACCGAAGCGCCACCGTAGGGCATTGCGACCCTGATTGCGCAAGGCAGTGGAGATTGCGCGCGAGAGTCTGGGGCGCTATGTGAAGAAGGCCAACGACATGAGCGTGGAGAGAATAGAGTTGAAGCCGTTGGGCGTTGACAAGTGGATTTATCTGGTCGCGTTCTATTGTTGGGAAGGTGCGTGCGAAGATGAAGCCGGACGTTACTTCCGTATCTACCTCAAGATGGATGGTTCAGTGATCGAGCCTGAAATCAAATCTGAACCGAAACAGAAGAATTGATGACGCACGGCGAAA
This sequence comes from Pyrinomonadaceae bacterium, assembly GCA_050748185.1. Taxonomy (GTDB): domain Bacteria; phylum Acidobacteriota; class Blastocatellia; order Pyrinomonadales; family Pyrinomonadaceae; genus JACCRA01. Next base: position 3,226 of record JBOGOY010000485.1, on the reverse strand, counting down.
CCTAACAACGGCAGGCACCCGACCGCGAATCAGCATGCCTCTCATCGGGAACTTGTGTGGTTTCGAGGTTGAATGCGCGGCGGATGATGCCGGGCGTTGGATTGCTTCCGCTCATCTGGGGATTCGCCTACGATGTGCGTCAAGTATGAAGGTACGTGAAGTTCTCAAACTGATAAAGGATGATGGTTGGTACTTGGTTACGACCGAAGGCAGCCACAGTCAGTTCAAGCATCCGACCAAGCCCGGGCGCGTCACGGTCTCCGGGCATCCGAGTGACGACGTGCATCCGAAGACCTTGAAGAGCATGTTGGTTCAAGCCGGGTTGACGAAGTAATGAGGTGAAAGCCATGCGTTATGTGATGATTATTGAGGAAGGCGAAAGAAACTACTCAGCTTACCTGCCCGACCTGCCGGGCTGCATCGCTACTGGCAAGACTATCGAAGAGGTGAAGCAAAGAATGAGTGAGGCGGTCGCGTTGCACCTGCGCGGGATGCGGGAAGACGAATTGCCGATTCCCGAACCAGTTAGCCATGTCGACTATGTCGAAGCGGCGTAATGCGGCCCGGGTCGGGTACGCCGCCATCCAACAAGCTGTTGCAGCGCGACGCCTCGACAGCTTCATTCTCAAGCATCTTCCTTTTGCAGCGGCGGTTGGATGCTGTTCGCTCGGCGCGGCTGAACAGCGGCGTTCCGCTACCTTGACTGAAGATATAGAATTGTTTTTGATAAGCAACATCTTTCAAGTTTCGGAGGAGCATCTCACGTGAATCAGAAACAGAGGGCTCAATGGGAACAGACCAGAGCCAAAGGCATGTGGCGCTTTGTGCTGTTGTGGGCGATCTTGACCAGCGTGTCAACGATTATCGCTAAAATTGTCTTTTATTCCTCCTTAGGGATTTTAGTCGGCGGGGTAATAGGTTTAGTCGTCGGTTCTGTAGGCGGACTGGCTATATGGCTTATTGGTGAATGTAGGTATCGGAAGAGTTCTAGCAACGTCTCCTCAAGTTGATGGCAAACATTCCGGCGCAGGTGCAGCATAACAACTCACTCGACCGGAGCGCGAGTTAGATTGTCTTTCATCGACAACTTGGGTGTTGCGGCGTTGTGTGCGCGCCCGCCCGGTTAATTCGAGCGTTGTGCTGCTGCGCTTACCGAATGGTTCCGTAGCGGGAGTACTCCGTCGCTGATGATCTTTGTGCTGGCTGCGAGTACTCGCGTCGGCGCTTCTGTGGTTATGGTTCTACTGGAGGAACAGCACGCCGCGAGAGAGTATGGCTTACAGACGCGATGGCGAGGGCGACAATGATTAGAACTGCGGCGACGACAAACGTGATCCGCATACCGGTCGCAACAGCCTCTGGACGCGCTGCCATAGGGTCGATCGCTGCCGATCCGAGAGCGAACACTGCGCCCATAACGGACGCGCCGGTGATGAGTCCGAGATTGCGCGACAGGTTGAGTAGGCCAGATGTAACGCCCCGTTGGTCTGGTTGAATATCCGTCATTACAGCAGTGTTGTTGGCCGCCTGAAACAGCGCATAACCGGCGGTGATGACGACGAGCGGGGCGATGTAGCCGGGGACGCCGAACCCCGTCGGCACCATGGGCAGGATTGAGCAGCCAGCCGCCATTCCAATGAGTCCGGCGATGGTCATGCGATATGCGCCAAACCGATCCACGATGCGGCCAGCCGGCACGCCCGCCAGTGCGGCGACAATCGGACCGGACGACATGACGAGTCCGACACGGGCTGCGTCGAGCGCAAGTGCGCCGGAAAGGTAGAACGGGCCAACCACCAGCGTCGCCATCACCACGGTCGTGACTATGGCACTCGTAACGAAGCCCGCGCTCAGGACAGGATTTCGGAACATCGTCAATCGGATTAAAGGTGACTCGGCTTTCGACTCGGCGAGCGCGAAGAGACCGACGCCGAGACAGATGTGAACAGCAGAGCCACGTTGAGCAGACCGAAACTGCCGCGCCCAATCGTCATAGCGAGTGCGTAAGCCGCGAGCGTCAGGGCAAGCAGCAGCGTGCCTACATGGTCAAATCCCGTGCGATCTGTCTTCAATACCCGACGATCAACGGGCAGGTAACGATAGGCGAGAAGCAATGTCAGGATACCAAGCGGCAGGTTAATGAAGAAGATTGATCGCCAACCGAGTCCGGCGATCAGGACGCCGCCGAGCGAAGGACCAAGCGAGGTGCCAATGGCGGACATCGTGCCGAGCAGCCCCATAGCACTACCGGTCTTTGCCTTTGGAACCGTCTCACTGACAAACGCCATGGTGAGGGCCATCATGATGGCCGCTCCAAATCCCTGCGCCGCACGAGCAGCGATCAGCAGCCAGAGCGTGGGAGCAACGCCGCACAGAACTGAGGCCACCGTAAACATGAAGACACCGGCCAGTAGCAGCCGTCGGCGGCCAGTAAGGTCACCGAGCCGTCCGACGCTGACGATTACGGTAGTGATGGCGAGAAGATAGGCGAGGACGATCCACTGAACTTGCTGGAAGGAAGCGTTGAACGCCTTCGCCAAAGTCGGCAAAGCGACATTGGCGATGCTGGTGCCAAGCGAGGACAGCAGCATGGATAGCGAAAGACTGGCTAACGCCCAACGAACCGAAGGAGTGCGTTCTGCACTTCCAACTACTACCTCATCTCGTTTTGCAATGACTGGCTTCAACAATAGTTCGGACAGATTTTGACAAAACAAAGCCAACTCGTCTTTAGTTGTGAGTGATGAAACAAACAACTTGAGGAGTTGGCTTTGATGACCGTAGTCGCCGAGATTTTAGACCGCATGAGCGGGATTCCCAAACCCCAACGCAAGTTTCTTGTGACCTTATTTGTCACCATGCTGGTCACGCGCACACGCCTCAACTTCGTGAACTTGGAGCGACATAGCTCGCTGAGTGAAAAGACCTACCGCCGACAGTTTCGCAAAGAGTTCGACTTTCTCTCCTTCAATCAATCATCAATCGAGCGCGCCGTGCCTTCGACACACTCCAAGTTGTTCGCGCAAGACGCCTCTTTTTCCAAGAAGAGCGGCAAGCAGACCTATGGACTAGACAAGTTCTGGAACGGTTCTGCTTCCCGCGGGAGGTGTCAGATATTTTGTGTAAATGGCTTTTCCGGCCGACCATCCTGCGCGCCTTTGTCGAAAGGCTAAAACTTTGACCGGCTTCATGTTGCCCTTCTCGCTGCGGCAGCCGAGCGGAGCGA
>JBOGOY010000484.1:0-4215 GCA_050748185.1 Pyrinomonadaceae bacterium | reverse complement strand
AGCTATGAAGGTCAACCAATAGTTCGTGACGAGCGCGGCCCATGTCGGGGAACTCGGCCAGCGTGAGACATTTTTCGTGGATGACATCGAGCAGCTTGTCGGCTCGTTCAACGCTATGTTCCGCGACATAGTCCCAAATGTCGCTCAAGTCCTGCCGGGCCAGCGGAGTGACGAGGACGGTCGCCACTTACGCTTCCTCCCGCTGGCGCGCGGCGAGACGTTCGCGCCCTTCGGCCTTGATCGCTTCGACATCGAGCGGTCTGGACTCGCCGCGCTGTGCTTGCTCGTAACCTTGCAACACATCGCGACGCAATTCTTCAAGACGTAACTTGTTCAATTCGTCCTGTTCCTTCAAGAGCCGCAACCCCGCCCGAACAACCTCGCTGGCCGAGTTATACATCCCGCTTTCGATCTTTTGATTGACCAGTTGTTCCAAATCCGGCGTCAACGTGATGTCCATCTGGGGCGCGCTCCTTTCCAGTTGTCTCCGTGGCATTTTAGCACGCGGGCGCGGACACCTTGTCGTAGATTTCCTTCAATGAGAGAGAACACTGAATCGAGTCCAAAAGGATTACATCATCGAGTGAGCAGAAGTCTGTTAGCAGCCAGCGTCCGTCCCTCTGTTTGGTGAATTGCTCGACTCTGCACACGTCTTGCGCGACGAGCAGGTATTCGGCGAAGGAAGGGATTGAGCGGTAGTCGGTGAACTTGCTGGCCCGGTCGTAGCGGGCGGTAGATTTTGAGAGCACTTCGACGATCAGAATAGGGTTGAGCAGTGTATCGAAGTGTTCGTCTTCAAGTTGCGGCTCGCCGCAGACGACGACCACATCCGGGTACGTGTAAAGGCCGGTCGCCGGAACGTGGACGCGCATATCGCTTTGGTACGTTTCGCACGCGCGACCTTTGAGTTGGTCGCGTAACTCTGCGCCGATGTTAAGGGTAATCAGATTATGCTGACGGCTGGCCCCGGTCATGGCAAAGATTTCGCCATCATAATATTCACTTTTGTACTCGGCCTGACGCTCAAGCGCCAAGTATTCTTCGGGCGTGATGTAAGTTTTAGCTGGTTGTGACATGACACAACTTCCTCTCCGAGTTGATGAGGACAATATAGCACCGCCGGGAACAGCGGCTTAAATTTTCGCCAGCGCCGCGTGCAGCGTTTCGACGGCGAGCGCGGCGGCGTGGCCTTTGCGCGCGGGCAACCCGCCGAGGGTGCGCGTGATGTCCTGACGATTCAGCTTGCCGGCTTCGTCAATCGTCATGCCTTCGATCATCTCCGCGAGCGCAGAGCCGCAGGCAATGGTCGGCGGGCAACCGTAGGCGAGAAACGAAGCGGCTTCGATGCGCCCTCCGCGGACGCGCAGGAAAAGTTGCAGGCGGTCGCCGCAGACGGGGTTCATGCACTCGGCCGTGGCATTCGCATCGGCGAGCGCACCGGCGTGGCGCGGGTGCGTCAGGTGATCTTTGAAGGCAGCGGAATAAGGCATGATGGTTTGAGATTTGAAGTTTGAAGTTTGAGGTTAATGCCCTCTGCAACCTCAGACCTCAAACCTCAAACCTCAAACTTATGCGGTAACGCACGCCCGCTCGACCAGCGCCTTCTGGTAGAGGGGAGAGAGGCGGCGCAGGTTTTCGACGGCGCGGGGGAGGACTTCGAGAACGTATGTGATGTCTTCGTCGATGGTGTCTTTGCCGAGGCTGAAGCGAATTGAGCCCCGCGCGAGTTCGTCGTCGCGGCCGAGGGCGCGGATGACGGGCGAGGGTTCGAGCGAACCGGAAGAGCAGGCTGAGCCCGTGGAGACCGCGACGCCTTGCATGTCGAGATTGATTAAGAGCCCCTCGCCTTCGATGAAGCGGAAGGAGATGTTTGACAGATGCGGCAGACGTCGATCGCGGCGGCCGTTGAAGACGATGTCGGAAACGCGCTCGGAAACACCCGCCTCGAAGCGATCGCGCAAGCGGCGCAGGTGCGCGATACGTTGTTCCAGTTCTTCGCGCGCGAGTTGCGCGGCAGTGCCGAAGGCGACGATTGCCGCGACTGATTCGGTGCCAGCGCGGCGCTCGCGCTCCTGATGGCCGCCGACCGCTTGCGGCGTGAGCCGGACGCTGCGGCGCACGTAGAGCGCGCCGACGCCTTTCGGGGCGTTGAGCTTGTGGGCCGAAAGCGAGAGCAGATCGCAGCCGAGGTTTTCCACGTCAACCGGCATCCGCCCCGCGGCCTGCACCGCGTCGGTGTGCAGCCACAGATGTTTGCGCCCGCCCGCGCGCGCTTGTTGGACCAATTGTCCGATCTCTTCGACGGGCTGCACGGTGCCGATCTCGTTGTTGGCGAGCATCACGGTGATCAAGACCGTGTCCGGCCGCAGGGCTGCGCGCACGTCCTCGACTCGCACGACGCCGTCCTCGTAAACCGGCAGGCGCGTCACCTCACAGCCGCGCCGCTCCAGCACGTCGCAGACGCCGCGCACCGCCGAGTGCTCGATGGCCGAGGTGATGACGTGTCGCCCGTGCTGCTCGTTGCTCTCGACCACGCCGCGCAGCGCGAGGTTGTTGGCTTCGGTCCCGCCCGACAGGAACACGATCTCGTTCGGGCGCGCGTTAATCAAAGCGGCCACCTCGCGCCGCGCGCGATCCACCGCCCCGCGCGCCTCCTGCCCGTAGAAGTGGACGCTCGAAGCGTTGCCAAACTTCTCCGTCAGGTACGGCAGCATCGCCTCGACCACCCGGCGATCGACCGGCGTGGTGGCGCTGTTGTCGAGATAGACACGTCTCATGAGAGTAGTCAGTAGTCAGTAGTCAGTAGTCAGTAGTTCGCCTTTGCCTGAAATTCGCTTTTGGCTGATTACTGATTGCTGACAACTGACTACTATTCCGTCGCATCTCAGGCGAAAGTGGGCCGTGCGCTCTGGCGCGAATTGTGTCGCGCGCTTTCTCTCCCGCAGGTTGTTTTCACGTCTGTGTTGACACGGTCGAGTCTAAGTCGGGCCTTGGAAGGCGTCAAGCAGTTGGTCTGGTTGGAGGCCCTTGTGGGCCGGTGTTAGCATGTGGCGTGATTAAAATGTCTGGCGCTTCTTAGCGGCCCGAGACGCCGGACGATTCGTTGTGATTAATCCCTCGTCGGACATTTCATCAAGGAGAGACAACACATGAATACCCCACGACGCCTTGCCGCTTCGGCGCTGGCGCTCTCGGCGGCGGCGCTGCTCTTCCTGCCTTCCTCGTTTCTTCCCGCGAACAATCTACACGCCTCGGCTGCCGTGCAGCAGTTGGGCGCGCTCGAACGCGGCTACCGGACCGGCTACTCCGACGGCTATCAGGCCGGCTACCGCGACTCGGTCGGTCAGGCTGGCCGCGACTTTCGCCGCCACGAAGAATACCAGCGCGGCGAGCGCGCCTACATCGAAGCCTACGGCGCGCTCGAAATTTACCGCGACGGCTATCAGCAGGGGTTCGAGATCGGCTATGACGCGGGCTACGATCGGCGCGGGTTCGACTCGGCCGTGCCGGCCGGCCTGACGCGGCGCGGCCCGGTCGGCGACGACAGCAGCAGCAGCAGCAACACCGGTGGTCCAGCCAGCGGCGTCACCAGTGACTCGCCGGCTCGCGATGGCGACACGATAGGCGCGGACCTCGGCGGCACAGTGCTCATCCCACAAGACACGACGATGCGCGTCGAACTGCTGACCAGCCTCTCGACCGACGCGACGCAGCGCGGTGATCGGTTCGACGCGCGCGTGCTGGACCCGCGCGAGTTTGAGGGCGCGACGGTGAGCGGCCGCATCACGCGCGTCCGACGCCCCGGCAAGGTCAAAGGCTCGGGCGAGTTGCAACTCACGTTCGAGCAGATCCGCCTGCCCGACGGGCGCTTCTCCAACTTCAACGCGCAGGTGATCGAAGTGGTCCAGCGGCGCGACGGCGCGGGCGAGGCTGACGAAGAGGGCGGCGTGCGCGGGCGCGACACGACGAAGGACGATGTGACGAAGGTCGGCGCGGGCGCAGGCATCGGCGCGATCATCGGCGCGATCGCGGGCGGCGGCAAAGGCGCGGCCATCGGCGCGGCCATCGGCGCGGGCGTCGGCACCGGCGGCGTCCTCGCCTCGCGCGGCAAGGACATCCGTTTAGAGCGCGGCGAAGAATTGCTGATCCGCACGGCGACGAACACGCAGGTTCAATAAGTCCAAAGTCCAAAGTCCAAAGTCCAAAGTTTAATGC
>JBOGOY010000483.1:0-4220 GCA_050748185.1 Pyrinomonadaceae bacterium | reverse complement strand
GGCATCCCCACACCGCCCGCGCGACGCGCCCGCGCGCGGGCCATCGACTCGCTCGCAGTCCTGCCGTTCTTGAACGGCAGCGACGATCCGAATGCCGAGTACCTTTCCGACGGCATCACCGAAAGCATCATCAACAGCCTCGCGCAGTTGCCGCAATTATGCGTGATGGCGCGCAGCACCGTCTTTCGCTACAAGGGCCGCGAGATCGATCCGCAGGAGGTCGGGCGCGCCATGAAGGTGCGCGCCGTGTTGACCGGGAGAGTGTTACAGGTTGCGGGCCGCCTCGTTATCAGGACGGAATTGGTTGACGTGGCCGACGGCTGGCAGTTGTGGGGCGGACAGTACGACCGCAAGTCGGCCGACATCCTCTCGGTGCAGGAAGAGATTTCGCGGGAGATTTCAGCGCAGCTCCGTCTGAAGTTGAGCGGCGAGGAAAAGCGGCGGCTGGCCAAGCGCCACACCGACAGCAGCGAGGCCTACCAAACTTATCTCAAAGGCCGCTACCACTGGAACAAGCGCACGCTCGAAAGCATCTGGAAGGGCGTCGAGTATTTCGAGCAGGCGATCACGCTCGACCCACGCTATGCGCTGGCCTACGCCGGCCTCGCCGATTCATACACGCTGCTCGGCGCGGTCGAGTACGGCGCGCTGCCGCCGGACGAGGCCATGCGGAAGGCGCGCACGCACGCCCTCAAAGCGCTGGAACTCGACGACACCCTTGCCGAAGCGCACGCCTCGCTCGGCTATGTCAAAATTTTCGACTGGGACTGGGCCGGGGCCGAGCGCGAATACCAACGCGCCATCGCGCTCAACCCGAACTATGCCACCGCGCGCCACTGGTACGCGCACTTCCTGACAGCGATGGGCCGCCAGCCCGAGGCCCTCGCCGAAATGACGCGCGCGCACGAACTGGACCCCCTCTCGCTGCCGATCAACGCCGGCATGGGCTGGCACTACTTTCTCACGCGCCAGTATGAGCCGGCCGTCGCCGAATACCGCAAGACGTTGGAGATGGACCAGAATTTCTATCTGGCTTACTTTCTCCTCGGGCTCGCCTACGGCCAACTCGCAAGGTACGAAGAGGCTCTCGCCGCCTACGAGCGGGCGCGCGTCCTCTCGGGTGGAGGCCCCGCCGTCATGGCCGGCACGGCCCGCGTCCACGCGCTCACCGGGCGGCACGCGGAAGCGCACGCGGCGCTCGACCAACTCCACGACATCGCGCGGCTCCGCTACGTTTCGCCCTATTACATCGCCGCCGTCTACGCCGCGCTCGGCGACAAGCAACAGGCTTTCGACTGGCTGCGCCGCGCCTGCGACAACCACTCCGAAGGCGTCATCTGGCTGGCCCTCGATCCCACTCTCGACAGCTTGCGCCCTGACCCGCAGTTCTCTCAACTGATGCAGCGCGTCGGGCTGGAATAACTCAACAGTGACAGGTAAACAGTGACAGGTGACAGGAGGTTAGGTCTGCGCGCGACGTGGGGCCAACTCTCCGCGCTACATTTTCAATCCGCAATCCGCAATTGAAGATGTCGCTACCGCTCCCGGTACTGACTCGCCGACGCACCTTGCCGCAGTCAAGACCCGTGTCAGACCGACGTGGCGGGGGCGCCTCTCGTCGCGCGCGCGAGCGCCCGGCGGAGTGTCGCGCTCGCGCCGAGTGCAAGGGTCGCGGCTTCCGTCAACAGGCGCGGGGCGAAGGCGGCGCGGCGCAAGAGCGAGCAGACGCGCAGGCGCGAGTCGAAGCGTGCGCGATAGCCCGCGCGATAACGTGCGGCCAAGTCATTGAAAGGCGAACCGGCTCGTAAAGCGGGTAGAGCTTCGGTAATCGCTTGCGCGACTAACTCGCCACTTTCCAGCGCCGACAGCATTCCGCTGCCGGTGAACGGATCGATGAACGAGGCGGCGTCGCCAATCGCGAACAGACCGTCGGCGGGGACCAGTTCGTGTCGCCCGAAACTTTCGAGCGCGACCGCGAGCCACTCAGAGCGGACACGCGCGCCGACGAGAGCTTCGGCCGCGCGCCGGTTCGACATCACGATCTCGCGCATCACCCGCCCGGCGTCGCCGGCGCAACGTCGCACGTCTACGGCGCGCGCGATGAAACAGAGGTTACTCACCCCGCCCTCGACGCGGTTCAGCCCACCGTAGCCACCACGGTAGAAGTAGATTTCGCACGCGCCTTCAGCGGCGCTCGCTTCCTCAAGATGGGCCTTGAACGCGACCAACGGCGACCGCCGCCCATCGTGCGCGTTGTCACTTTGCCGCAGATGGCGGGCGGCCCGGCGCGCGAGCGAGCGCGTGCGCCCCGTTGCGTCAATGGTGATTGAGGCGTACAGCTCAAGTTCGCCGCCGCCGTCAAGCCGCAACCGCACGCCACGGACACGCCCCTTTTCATCGAATACCGGCCCGACGGCCTGTGTCCCTTCGAGCACCTGAGCGCCCGCCTCCCGCGCCCGCCTTAGTAAGCGCTGGTCCATCTCGGCGCGGCTCAAGCCCATCGCATCACCGCTGCTGGCGCGCCCGCCGAACCATTCGCTCGGCACAGAGACACGGCGGCCGCTCGGCGCATAAAAGTCGGTGCGCGCGAGGCTGGACGGCCGGGCAGCATGCATCTGGTCCAACACGCCGAGCCGCGCGAAGTGCGCCAGACATTCCGGCGAGATGAACTCGCCGCACAGCTTCGCGCGGGGGAAGACTTTTTGTTCGGCCAGCATCACGCATACTCCGGCCTGCGCCAGATGCACGGCGGCACTGGTCCCCGCCGGGCCGCCGCCGACGATGATGACATCGAAGCTGTCAACAGCCATGCTCAACACTCCTCGCCCTACGCGCTGACAGGACCAGCCGGAACGGAAATTGTCGGCTCACCTCAATATTTGTTAACCCGGATTGCGCGGCCAGTCGCCGCAGTTCCGCGGGACGGAAACTACGCCGGATCGAGAGCGCGCCGTCTTCGCGCAGCAGCCGGTTGTGCAGAATTATTTTGCCCGCGGTCGTGTAGAGCAGGTAGGCCAAGCGGTGCCGGTGCAGGTCGATGACGAAGACGCGGCGGCGGGCCACGCGGCTCATCTCGCGTAATATCGTGACGACGTCTTCGTCGCGGAAGTGATGTGTGAAGAGCGAACAGATCACATAGTCGAAAGCGGCGTCGGCGAAAGGCAGGCGCAGGGCGTCGCCGCGCACGGCGGCGATGTCAGGGTAGGCGGCGGCCGACTCTTCCAGAATCGCGCGCGCCGAGCGGCCGTTCAACTCCAGCCCGACGAGACGCGCCTCCGCATTATTTTTGACGGTCCAACGCGCTACTTCGCGCAGCAACTCGCCGGACCCCGCGCCCACGTCCAGCACCGCAAAGCGCTTCAACCCTGTCTGCCCGATCTCTTCGAGCAGCGTCCGCTTAATCGCCCGCGCGTCGCCGAGCCAGCGGTTGACGCGACGCAATTCTACGAGGCAACCCTCATACTCCGCGGCCGTGTAGTCGCCCTTGTCGATGTGCTCGAGTTCGAGGCTGCGCTGCTTCATATAGGTTTGAAGTTTGAAGTTTGAAGTTTGAGGTTAAGAGCCAGTTACTTCAAACCTCAAACCTCAAACTTCAGACCTCAAACTTTTTCGACGACAAGGGCGCTGTTTTTCGACCCGAAGCCGATGCAGTTGCAGAGTGCGACGCGCACTTCACGCTCGCGCGCGGCATTTGGCGTGTAGTCGAGGTCGCAGGCCGGGTCCGGCTCGTCAAGATTGATCGTCGGCGGGATGACGTTGGTCCCCATGGCGCAGAGCGCGGCGGCCAGCCCGGCAGCGCCGCTCGCGCCCTGCGGGTGTCCGATCTGCGATTTGGTCGCGGACATCGGGATGCGCCCCGCGCTGTCGCCGAACGCAAGCTTTAACGCTTGAGTCTCGATGCGATCGTTGAGCAGAGTGGACGTGCCGTGTAGGTTGACGTAATCAACTTCCGTTGGCTCGCGCCCGGCGTCTTCGAGCGCGAGGCGCATCGCGCGCGCCGGCTCTTCGCCCGTGTCTTCGAGGCGCACGCGATGGTAAGCGTCGCAGGTCGCGCCGTAGCCGGTGACTTCCGCGTAGATGTGCGCCCCGCGTTGCCGTGCTCGTTCGTATTCTTCCAGCACGTAAATCCAAGCGCCTTCGCCCAACACAATTCCCGAGCGATCGCGCGAGAAGGGCCGCGACGCGCGTTGTGGCTCTTCGTTCCACGCGCCGGTCAACAC
>JBOGOY010000482.1:0-4224 GCA_050748185.1 Pyrinomonadaceae bacterium | reverse complement strand
GTGACTGGTGACAGACTGTTCCTGCTTGTCACCTGTCACTTGTCACCTGTCACTCGTCACTATTGTGACTTGTCACTGCTGAGTAAAAAGGATGTTAACGGCAGACCTCGCGATGAACTGGCAGCGCGGCGGGAAGACGGGGCCGCGCCTGTTGGACCCGCGCGGACGCGGCCACCTGCAGGAAGCCGCGGACCTCGTCGCGCTGTTTCAACAGCACGTCGGCCGCACGCGCGGCGAACTCGAACAGACCTTGCAGGAATACGTCGGCGTCGGCACCGACTACCGCATCCTGCGCGGCTTGATCAAACTGCTGACGGATCGCTGCGAGTTTCAGACCGGCGTCAAGCTTGAGCCCTCTGAGATCCGCCGCGCCGTCTTTCTCAAAGCGCGCGAGTCGCACCCGCTGGCAGGCGAACGCGCCGCCGGGTCGCGCGCCGAAGTCCTCGCCGCCGCCGCCGCCGAACTCCAATGCGCGCCCGATTTGTTGAGCGACAATCTGTACGCCGACCTGCCTAAGAATCAAAAGCTCATCGAGTTTGAAGAACTGTCGGCGGAAGAATTACTCGACCGTTACAACCTCGCGCAGGCGCAGGCGCTGCTCTACCGATGTCTGGAGATGCGTCTGTGGGTTGCGCCGCAGGAGCCTGAGGGCTACCGCGAACTGTTCGATGCGATCAAGGCTTACCGCTTGATCCACACCGTCAAAGGCAGCAACGCCGGAGGGTATGAAATCCGCCTCGATGGCCCCGTCTCGCTCTTCCAGCGCTCGCAGAAGTACGGAGTCCAGATGGCGGTCTTTCTGCCCGCGCTGCTGCTCTGCCGCCACTGGCGTCTGAGCGCGGAGATCACCGCCGGCAAGCCCGGCCAGCAACAGCGGCGACTCTTCTTCGAACTCGACAGTGAAACCCATGCCCTTCGCACGCACTACCTTGCGGCGACGCCTTACCAAAATCCTGTGATCGACAAGCTCGCCGCCGACTGGACCAAGCGCGAGCGCGCGTGGGCGCTCGAAGCCAACCGCGAGGTGATCGACCTCGGCGCGAGCGCCTTCGTCCCCGACTACGTTTTGTGTCACCCGGACGGCCGGCAGGTCTATCTCGAAATCTTCGGCTTCTGGACGTCGGAAAGTTTGCAGGCGCGCGTGCGCGAGTTGGAACAGGCGGGCCTGCGAAACTTTCTCGTCGCCGCGTGGGAAGAACTGCGCGGCAGCCGCGATCCGCTCGCGCATGTCCCGCCGCGCGCGCTGGTGTTCAAGAAGAGCCTCGACCCGGCGGCGGTTGAGTTAGCGGCCGAGGCGCTGGAAAATATCTGAGCACACATGGACGAGCAGCCAGCACATACCCAAGCCAGCACTCTCGTCGCGCGCACGCCCGCCGAACTGGCCGAGGCCGCGCGTCGCCTCGCGGACGCGCCTGTGCTCGGCTGCGACACAGAGACCGCTGGCTTCAGCTCGAAACGCAGCCGCCTGCTCTCCGTGCAATTTTCGGACGGGGAGTTTTCGGTGTTGGTCCCCAGCAGCGAAGGTGTCACGCTCGGCCCGCTGGCGGCTCTGCTCGCAAACGCCGGACAACTCAAAGTCATCCACAACGCCAAGTTCGACCTGCGCTTTCTCTGCGACGCCGGCTACGTGGTGCGCGGCGTCTTCGACTCGATGATCGCCGAGAAGCTGCTGACGCGCGGTGCCGATCAGTCTTCATCGCTCGCCGAGACGCTCTACCGCTACTTCGCCGTGGACCTCGATAAGAGCCATCGCGAAACCTTCGCCGGCCGTCGCTGGGATGGCCGCTGGACCCCTGCGCTGGTCGCTTACGCCCTCGCGGACGTCGTCCACCTGCCCGAACTCCAACGCCGCCAGTCCGCATGGCTCGCACGCCTCGGTCTCGCCCGCGACTTTCACGCGCGCATGGCGAAGCTGATGACGCAGTTCCCCTGCGAAGACGAGCCCGACCTCCGCGCGCAGGCATCTTAACCGGGTGGCGCGTTGCCGGCGGCGGTGATTCAAGAAGCTCGTGGATCGATGAGGGCTTTGATGGCGCGGCCCGAGGCGACGGCCTCAAGCGCTTCGTTCGTTTGTGTGAGTGGGTAGCGTTTGAGTGACAGAGCGGACCACGGGGCAGAGCGCGTCGGGTCGGACATGAACTGTGCGCCGCGGTAGAAGTGCGAGAAGTCGGAGCCCCAGCAGCCGCGCACGTCGAGGTGCTTGCGGTTGAGATCGAGGTGCGGATTAAAAGACACGTCGCCGTGATCGGTGTACTGACCGACGACGCAGACCGTCCCGGCGTCACGCGTGTAGCGCATCGCCTGCGTGACGGCCGCGGGCGCGCCCGTCGCTTCGATCGTGACGTCGGCGCCGCGCCCGTTCGTCTGGTCCAGCACCCACGCGAGCCGCGCCTGTTCGTCGTGTTCGTCGATGTCGAACGTCGCGTCGGCGCCGACCTCGCGGGCCGCTGCAAGCCGGTTGGCGGGCGCGCCAATGCAGAAGACGCTGAGCGCGCCGCGCATCCGCGCGAAGATGACGCAAGAGAGTCCGACGGGGCCACTGCCGAGGACGAGCACGGTGTCGCCGAGCGCTACTTCGGCGCGCTCGACCGCGTGCAGCGCCGTCGGCAGAGAGCAACCCCCCGCCATGAAGCGCGCAAAAGCCGACTGGTCCAGCCGGATGCAGCGCGTCCCCGGTTTGAGGTAAATTTTCTCGGCCCAGCCGCCGCACAAGCCCTCGTCCGCGCCGTAAGTGATGCCGTAAACTTTACGCTGCGGGCAGCGCGTCGAAGCCTTCGCGACGAGACAATGCCAACAGGCGTGGCAAGTGCGGTGCACGTCGAGGAACGTCACCGCGTCGCCTTCCGTGAACGCACGGCCCTCCACATCCAGCAACTCACCGCGAATCTTTCCCAGCCGCCCGACCGAGACGTGCCCCGGAATCAGCGGGTACGGCACGCCCGCCAGTCGGCCCGCCTGCAAGTGCACGTCCGTCCCGCAGACCTCACTCAACTCGACTTCGAGCAAAGCGGAATTCGGCTCCAACTCTGGCTCAGGCAGTTCACGCACTTCGACCGGCGCGTGCGGGGCAGGAATGATGGCGGCGTTGACGTTTGGCATGATACGCGACGCAGTTAGTCAATACGCCCGGTGGCCGCGTGCCATCTCGGCCACACTGTCAGCAAAAACGCGGCCACTTCTGCACGGCGTTTACACTCCGCCGTTTTGCTCGACTAAGCGGTTGACGATTTTGGCGAGCACGTCGATGTCCGTGCGGTTCTGCTGCGTCTGTTCGGCGACGCTGTGGATGACTTGAATTACGTGGTCGAGTTGTTGTTGAGTGCGCGCCTGACCGCGAGCCAGTTCGGTGACTTGGCCCGTTACCTCGGCGATCTGCCGTGCGTTTGTCTGCAACTGTTGATCGGTACGCGACTGCGAGGCATCGAGGTCGGCCTGATGCCTCAACAGGAATTCGATTGCGCGCTCCATCTCTTCGCTGGTCATCAAGACCTCCTGCCCGCTGCTACTGCCCGCTCTACTCGACCGTCACCGACTTGGCGAGGTTACGTGGTTGGTCCACGTCGCAGCCGCGGCGCACCGCGATGTGATAAGAGAGCAGTTGGAGCGGGATGATTGCGAGAATCGGCGAAAGCAGATCAGACGCGGGCGGAATCTCGATGACGTGATCAGAGACGGTGGCCGACATCTGGTCCCCTTCGGTCAACACGGAGATGACTTGCCCTTCGCGCGCTTTGACCTCGACGATGTTCGAGTGGGTTTTCTCGTAGCGCAACTCAGAAGCATGGTTGCCTTCTTCGCGCGGGTTGACGACAACGACCGGCAACCGCTCGTCGATGAGCGCGTTTGGGCCGTGCTTCATCTCGCCCGCCGGGTAACCCTCGGCGTGGATGTAGGAAATTTCCTTGAGCTTCAGCGCGCCTTCGAGCGCGACGGGGAAGTTGATGCCGCGACCCAGATAAAGGAAGTCAGTCGAGCGGTGAAACTCTTTCGCTAACTCTTCCAACTCGTCGGATTCGGAAAGCAGGTGCTCGATCTTAACCGGCAATTCGGCCAGTTCCTGCGCGTGGCGGCGGGCCTCTTCGGCCGACAGCGAGCCGCGCAATTGGCCGAAGTAGAGCGCGAAGAGGTAAAGCGCGACCATCTGCGCGGTGAAAGCCTTTGTCGAGGCGACGCCGATTTCAGGGCCGGCGTGCGTCAGGATGGTGCCGTCGGACTCTCTGGTAA
>JBOGOY010000481.1:0-4235 GCA_050748185.1 Pyrinomonadaceae bacterium | reverse complement strand
GATCGACGGCGCGCCCGTTAGGTTGCGTTGAGCGCGCTCCGCGGCGCGGATTTCGCGCGTGAGGCGCTGGCGTGTTGTGTGAATCCTGACAAGCGGCTATTTATTCCTCGGTGTTCCTCCGTATTCTCCGTGGTGAAGATCTGGTCCCACTCAATTGATCAGCGCGATGAGCGCTGAGTTAAGTCCAAATCATAAGGAGAAAAGTCGTGGTCAAAGTAGCGCTACTCGTTCGGCTGGAAGCAAAGCCCGGCAAAGAGACGGAAGTTGAAAGGTTTCTCAACGATGGTCTGTCGCTTGTTCAAGAGGAACCGGCCACCACTACTTGGTACACCATCAAACTGGGGCCTTCGACGTTCGGCATCTTCGACACGTTCCCGGACGAGGCTGGACGGCAGGCCCACCTCTCGGGCAAAGTCGCGGCGGCGCTGATGGAGAAAGCGGCCGAGCTTTTCGCCCAACCGCCCGCCATCGAGCAAGTCGATGTCCTTGCGGCCAAACTCCCTTAGCCGGTGGGTGTCGTTATCACGATTCAGAGACTGGCCGCCGGATGGCCGCGGCAAAGACGATGACCGTCTGAATTTCAAACGCCTCTTCGAGACTTGAAGGAGGAATCGCCGCATGGAAGATGCAGGAAAAACGAACATCGTCCGACTCGAAGTCTTTTCCGATTACGTGTGACCGTTCTGCTGGCTGGCGGAGCCAAGCCTTCACGAACTGAAACACGCCGAGCCGGATGTCGAGATCATCTGGAAGGCGTTCGAGTTGCGACCCGAGCCTGTTCCGACGCTCGATCCGCAAGGAGCCTATCTCAAACGGGTGTGGCGCACGAGCGTCTATCCGCTCGCCGAAAAACTGGGCGTGGCGATGAAGTTGCCTCCCGTCCAACCGCGCTCGCGGCTCGCGCACGAGGCCGCGAAGTGGGCGGCGACGTTGGGGCGCTTCGACGATTACAACGCCGCCGTCTTTCGGGCTTTCTTCGAGCGCGGCGAAGACATCGGCGGACGTGATGTGCTCGCACGTCTCGCCGCCGACCTCCGACTCGACGCCGAGGCCTTGCGCCGTGCGCTCGACGTGCGAGAGTTCGAGGCGGGCGTGCTGGCTGACGAGCGGGAAGCGAGAGAGTTGGGAGTCAACGGCGTTCCGGCCTTCGTCGCATCACTTGCGACGGGCAGGCGAGCGGCGCTCTCCGGGGTGCAGTCTTTAGCGGCGTTGCGGTCGCTGGTCGCACACGTCAAGGCGGCGCAGCCATGAACGGGAGATGTAGAAGCAGAGTTAAAGGGATGGCGGCGTTCGTCGGCGCGTGCGCGGGCGGGAAGTAGACCCTGACGGACAGAGCTTAGACAAGGGACGGAATAATGGAATCGGTCTCGGCCAAAAAAGTCCGAAACGTTAACGGCGTGACGGCGCGCGACAGTTTGAATGGACGAGCCGGGGCCGAACCGCAACCGGTTTTAAGTTTGTTCGATGCGGTCGCGTTGATCGTCGGGATCGTCGTCGGCGCGGGCATTTTTCGCACGCCCTCGCTGGTCGCCGCCAACGCCGGAAGCAGTGAAGCGTTTATCGCGGCTTGGGTTTTGGGGGGTCTCGTTTCGCTTGTCGGCGCGCTTTGTTACGCCGAACTGGCGACAGCTTTTCCGAGCGCGGGCGGCGATTATCATTTTCTGATGCGCGCTTTCGGCAGGCGACTGGCGTTCCTTTTTGCATGGGCGCGGATGAGCGTCATTCAGACCGGCTCAATCGCTTTGCTCGCTTTTATTTTCGGCGATTACGTTTCGCAAATTTACCACCTCGGCGAATATTCGTCGGTCATTTATGCCGCGTGCGCGGTCGTCGGGCTGACGGGCGTCAACGTCGCGGGGCTGAGTTTCGGCACGGGGACGCAAAAATTGTTGACGACGGTCGAGGTGTTGGGAGTTTTGTTAATCATCGTCGCCGGATTTTTCTTCGCGCCCGCCGTCGCGGTCGAGACGGGTATGGTGGTGGCGACGGCGACCACCGCGACAAACGCCAACACTTCCTTCGGGCTGACCATGGTTTTCGTGCTGCTGACTTTCGGCGGTTGGAACGAAGCCGCATATATTTCCGCCGAACTACGCGCCGGGCGCAAGCGGATCGCGCAGGCTTTGCTGCTGGGCGTTCTGATCATCACCGCGCTTTACCTGCTCGTCAATTTCGCTTATCTGAACGCGCTCGGCTTGAGCGGCATGGCACAGTCGGAAGCTGTCGCCGGTGATTTAATACGGCTTGCTTTCGGCAACGGCGGGGCTTGGTTGATCGGCCTGCTCGTCGCCGTTTCCGCGTTGACTTCGGCGAACGCCACGATTTTTACCGGGGCGCGGACCAATTACGCCTTGGGCAGAGACTTTCCGGTTTTCGCGCCGCTCGGCAGGTGGAACCCGCACACCGCCGCGCCCATCAACGCCTTCGTCGTGCAAGGACTGATTTCGCTGGCGCTGGTCGGTTTGGGGCTGCTGACGCGCAAAGGTTTTGCAACCATCGTCGAGTACACCGCGCCGGTTTTTTGGCTCTTCTTTTTGTTGGTGGGAATCGCGCTTTTTGTTTTACGGCGCAAAGAACCCGAGACCAAACGCCCGTTTCGCGTTCCGCTGTACCCGCTGACGCCGCTTATTTTCTGTCTGACCAGCGCGTACCTGCTTTATTCGAGTCTGGTTTATACGGGCTTGGGCGCACTCGTCGGAGTCGCGGTTTTGTCGGCCGGGGCATTACTGCTGGCGGCGCTGCCGACGCTCGAAAGTTTTTTGCGGGCTAATCGAACGAGGGAAACTCAAGATGAAATTACCACAAGTTAAATTCGGGCTGATTTTAAGCGTCGCGCTCTGCGCCGCTTGTGCCCCAGACCGCGCATCAGGCTCGGCGAATAACCATCCATCTGTCACCGCTGCGGTCGCAGGCGCGACCGCGTCACCGGCGAGCGCCGCCCCAACACGCGAACTCGACGTGCCCTACGTTCCGACGCCTGAGTTGGTCGTTGATGAAATGCTGAAAATGGCGCAGGTCAAAGGCGATGACGTGCTTTACGATTTAGGTTCGGGCGACGGGCGCATCCCGATCACCGCCGCACGGCGTTTCGGCACACGCGGCGTAGGCGTTGACCTCAATCCTGAGCGGGTCAAAGAAGCCAACGAAAACGCGCGTCAGGCCGAGGTCACGGACAAAGTCAAATTCATCGAAGGCGATCTGTTTCAATCGGATTTTAGTGAAGCCAGCGTCGTCACGCTGTACCTCTTGCCCGACATCAATCTGAAATTGCGTCCGCAACTTCTCAGCCAATTAAAACCGGGAACCCGCGTCGTTTCACACAACTACGACATGGGTGATTGGAAGCCGGCGCGGACGAAAACCATCACCACGCCGGACGGCGTTGACCATGTTATTTACTTCTGGCGTGTTCCCGAACGCAAGTAAACATCAGGCGCGTCGCGGCTCGACAGTGACCAGATCGGCCACAGCCAACGGAGGAAAGAAGATGAAGAGAGTTAAATGCTTACTGAGCGCAATTTTTATAACGGTGTGTGCCGCGGCGTCAGTCTCGGCCCAGCAACCGGCGCCGCGCACGCCTGACGTGCCGTATGTTCCGACCAGCGAACAAGTCGTTGACGCGATGCTCAAGCTAGCGAAAGTTACGAAAAGCGATACGGTTTATGATCTGGGTTGCGGGGACGGGCGCATCGTCATCACCGCCGCGAAAGAGTTCGGCGCTAACGGCGTCGGCGTCGACATCAACCCCGTGCGCATCAGGGAAGCCAACGAGAATGCGAAAAAAGCACAAGTTACCGACAAGGTAAAATTTATCGAGGGCGATTTGTTTGCGACGGATTTCAGCCAAGCAACCGTCGTCACTCTCCATCTTTTGTCGGCGGTTAATCTGAAACTGCGCCCGAAACTGCTTGAACAGTTAAAGCCCGGAACGCGCATCGTCTCCCACGCCTTCGATATGGGCGATTGGAAACCGGAGCAGACCCTCCAAGTCGAGGGAGCCATGATTTATTTCTGGACTGTTCCAGCGAAAACGCCTTGATTTGACTCACCGCGCTGATGTAACGCGAGATTACGAATCGCTCGGAATCGCTCGGGAGCAACGAAAATGACAGTGGACATGAACTACAGTCGGCGAGGCCGGGGTAAGCCCCTGCTGCTCATTCACGGCATCGGCGGAAGCTGGCGTTCGTGGCAAACGATTCTCGATAGTCTTGCCGCCGAGCGTGAGGTGATCG